>CAMYEU010000144.1 GCA_947254465.1 uncultured Gemella sp.
TAGTGTGTATGCTTGCTGGCTATTTTTATACAGGTGGAAAGTATCCTATAGCTTATTCTCCTTTTGGAGAAGTTATTTCTGGTTTTTTTATGGGAACAATAATTATTGCTTTATCGTTTTACTTCCAAACTGGATATGTAAATACTGATATTATTGTCGTTTCACTGCCGTTATTTATCATGATTGGAGCAATTTTATTAGCGAATAATATCCGTGATTTAGATAATGATAAAGAATCAGGAAGAAGAACATATGCGATTCTAGTTGGAAGAAATAATGCGATTAAAACAATGGCAGGAAGCTTTATCCTAGTATATTTACTAAATGTATTATTTATAGTTACTACATATGCTTCGTGGTGGAATCTACTGATGTTTGTTACTATTCCTTTAGCAATGAAAATAATTAAAGGTTTTAGTGCGAACAATCATAAAAAAACAATGGCACCGTATATGGTGCTGACAGCTAAATTAACGATTTTTGTAGGATTTATAATGTCATTGGCGAATATACTGAAATATTTTATGAATTAAAAAATAATAAAAAGAGTCAACTTTTTTTGTTGACATCTTAAAGCAAAAGATATATAATAAATAATGTGTTTATGAGGTGATATTTAATGAAATGGTTAAGATCTTCGTTATTCAAAAATAATAGTGATACTTTTGTTTTTGAAGAAAATATAAATGTTAAAGTAGAACACTATGATAACTCTCTAAAAGATATTAGAGACGTTGTTGTTAGTGGAAAATTAACTCGAGGTGGACAAGATAAAATCTATGCCGATCTATTAATTAAAGGAAACTTCGAAATGATTTCAGGAAAAACACTTAAAGAGGTTGTTGTTCCATTTGAAATTGAAGAGAGAGAAGAATACGTTGATAAGTCTGTATTTGCAGGCGAAGAGGTATTCGACATTAATTTAATGGATATGTATATTGATTTAACACCTTTAGTAAATGAGCTTATAATTTTAAATATTCCAATTACTACTTCTGATGAAGAAGAGTTAGAAATGGTTTCTGGTAATGACTGGGAAGTAGTTTCTGAAGAGTCTTTAACTGATGTTAAAGAAAAGAAAGAATCACCATTCGCAGCTCTTAATGGATTATTTAAAGAACAATAAGAATTATTTAAAATAATTGGAGGAAATTAACTATGGCAGTTCCTTTTAGAAGAACATCAAAAACAGCTAAAAGAAAAAGAAGAACTCACAAAAAACTATCTGCACCATCAATTACTATCGACGCAACAACTGGTAACTACGTAATGGGTCACCGTGTTGATAGAAAAACTGGTATGTACAAAGGTAGACAAGTTCTAGACGTTAAATAATTTAAATATTACCAAACCCTAAGGAGGTGTCCTTAGGGTTTTTTGTTTTTATTCTTTAAGAAATAAAATTATACATTTAATCTAATAAAATTTTAAAAAATAAATAAGTTATAAAATTAGAGAGCTAAGTTATAGGATTGAGGTTTGATTTAGAAAAGATTTAAAGATAATTTTTAAAAAAATGAAGATTTAAGCTTATGAGAAAAGATATAATATAATATGTTAGAGTTAATAGAGATTATGTATACATATTATAGGAAATCTTTTATTAGGGTATATGAGGTTTATGTTTTAAAGTGGTTAAAATAATCTTTCTTATAAAACATAATAGAACATGTATAAACAAGAGTTTGAAAATATTTATTGATTTTGGATATATTTTTTCTAGACAAATAAAGTTAAATTTTGTAAAATAATAATTAATCCTAGTTTATTATTTTATTTATTAAACTTTAATTACTAGCTTTTATTTGATTATTTTAATTAAAATTATAGTTTGGGATTTGTAAAAAAATAAAAAAAATTGTTTATTTTATTTATTTTTAATTTATAGAAATATTATAAGAAAGTAATATTTAATATAAATGATATATTTTGTGAAAACATTAGTTTGTATTATTGTTTATATTAAATAAAAAGGGAAAATATATGATAGGTAAAAATAATAGTTATTTATATGAAGTCAAAAAAGGTACTAAAGTAGAAACATATTCTATTAAAAAGTTCAAAATTGGAGCAGCATCTGTAGTAATAGGTGCAAGTATTTTTTTTGGAGCTGGATCAGTAGCGCAAGCAGGAGAAATATCGTTAAATAATGCATTGAAAACAATAGAAGTTACTCAAGGTAGTTTAGATGTTCCAAAAGTATACAATAAACCAATTTTAGAAAATACTAAAGAAAGTGTTGCATCAGCAGTAGCATCAAAAGTAGGAACGAAAATATCAGAGACTAAAGTTACAAATGAAGAAAAATCAAAAGTAGAAACGGTAAAAAAAGAAATTTTAAAAGCTAGTATTGTTACTTTAGAAGAAAAATTAAAATCAGCACAAGATACTGATAAGATAGTCATAGAAACTGCAAAAGAAGTAATAGCAGCAGCAAAAGTAGTAGTAACTAATGAAAAGGCTACACAATCTGAAATAGATATACAAGTTCAAAAAATTCAAGATCTTAGTATAGTAGTAACTGAAGCCAAAGTAAAAGCTTTTGATAAGAAATTAGAAGAGAAGAAAGAAGCTGAACAAAGAGATAAAGAAGTAACGGCTACAAAAAAAGAAAAAGAAGTAGCAAAAGTTAAAAAAGAGTTAACTCAAGTATCTTCAGAAGCAGAAGTAACAAATACACTTGCTAAAATTGAATTAAATAAAAAAGACTTAAAAGTAGAAGCAAAACCAGCGGTGCAGGCTGTAGTAGTAAAAAATGAAGAGGCTATAAAACTTGCAAAAGAATTATTAGGTAATGATAAGGCAACAAAAGAACAAATTGCTAATAGTTTAGCAGAATTAAGTAACTCTATTAAAGCTGTTTATACACAATTAGAGAAAGCTGGTGTTAAACGTAGCGGTAAATTTGATGTATCATTAACAGAAACTGAAGTTGAGCCATTGCAGGATGCATCTACAGAAATAGGGAAAAAATGGTTAGCAGACCATGGGTACACTTCATTAACAGATATTCCGATTAAAACAAAGGAAAGAAATGGTGCTGAAATTAAGAATCTTAATGGGCAGATTCAATGGTTAGATTTTGGAGATAAGAAAGCATGGACTAAACTTAAAGAAAATGGTCAACTTCAAGTAGGATCAGCTTTTGAAAAAGAAATAATCCCAGGATATACAGTTAAATTAACTGTAAAAGAATTAAAACCATTTGATGCTACTGATGTATATAAAAGACGTGTGGCAGGGACCGTATATCAAAATAGCTATAAACCGGATGGAGAAAATAGAGTAGATGCAAATAATGGAAAGCCAACAGTAACTGGTATAGGAGGTGTGCCTCAAGGATATTGGTCAGAAACTAAAAACTCAGGATTGGATACTGGGAAAGCAAAAACAACAATTGGCGGTGTTGGTGCTGATGGTGTTGGTCGTGATGCAACTGTAGCTGGTGTAAAATTTACAATAGAAGCTAAATATAATGGGAAACTTATAAAACCAAGTATTGTTATGACTTCAGGGGAACAAATTGGGGACAAAGAAACTGAAATTTATACAACTAATGGTACACCTTGGGATCTTCTTGCTTTGATAGGGCATGGACAAGCTAAACATTATCTACCTTTAAATAAGTTTAATACACTATTTGATCCAAGAAGTATGAAACGCCTTGGAGATCAAGCATTTGTGGATGCTTTGGCTGCTGGGAAATTTGCTACGCCAGACTCTGCTACGGCAGGATTAGGATCTCAAGTATTTGGTGGATATACAAATATGGATGGAAGAGCAACGCCGATTGTATCCTCAAATAATGTAACAGAAGTAGGTTTCTATTTGCTGACTACAGGACAGCAATCATCTATGCTGGGAATTAAAATTTCTGATTATGGAGATTTACCAGAATCGTATGGAAAAGTAGAGCATTATTTAAAAACTAAGACACTAGATTCTGTTACAGGAGTAGAAAAGCAGATTCAACAACCATATCTAGGAACAGTAAAAGCTGATCCTGAATCTAATCCGGGAAGAAATATATCTGGAGAAAATTCTGATGATGAGACAGATCATGCTGATGAAGGTGTAGATCAGTTAATGCCTTCGGATTTTATTGTAAGAAATAAAGAGACAGGATTATCTGCAATAAGACCAATATTAGGTCCAAATAATACACATAAAATCAAAATAAAGGCTTCAGCTAATGGTAATGAAAATTTTAACGGTCCATTAGAAAAAGCTTATGTTCGTGGTTTCATTGATTTTAATAATAATGGTAAGTTTGATCAAGGTGAAGAGTCGGATATCAAAGAAGTAACAGGTAATAATCAAATAGTTGAACTTACTTTCCATAATACGCATGTAATAGATGAAAATAATGATATTATAAAATTCAGAGTACGTATAGCTACCGATAGAACTCAAGTTGAAAATCCAACAGGGATTGCATATTCAGGAGAGGTAGAGGATAATCAAGTCCAGGTTACTAATCCACCACGTGGGGATTATGAGGAAACCACAGGGAAA
>CAMYEU010000145.1 GCA_947254465.1 uncultured Gemella sp.
GGCTTTAATACATCTAAAGAATTAAAAAACTGATAACTAATACCTTCAAGTGAAGTTACTATATCAATCTTCTTACTTGATTTTAATTCGTTATGTTTTTTAAATTCTTCAAATTCATTATCTAAAAATTCTTCAATTTTATCAAAATTACTCGCATCAAATGAGAAACCAGCAGCTAATGTATGACCTCCGAACGCAATAAATAAATTAGAAATTTTATTCATTGCTACATAGATGTTAAAATCAAAAATACTTCTTGCAGACCCCTTAAGAATACCTTCTTTTTTATTCATAATAAACACTGGTTTTTGATATTTTTCAACAATATTAGATGCTACTATACCTAATACACCTTCGTGGTATTCACCAGAAACCATAATAATATTCTTTTCTTTTTTATTTGAATTTTCAATTTTACTTATTACATCTTTTACAATATCTTCAGTAACTTGTTTTCGTTGTATATTATATTGTTCAATTTGTTCAGCTAATGATTTTGCCGCTACTGGATCTTCTGCCATTAGGAAGGTTAATCCTAATTTAGCACTATCCATTCTACCTATTGAATTTAATTTAGGTGCTATATAAAAACCTATAGTTTGTTCGTCTATTTTTGTATTTATACCTGACAATTCAAGTAACATCTTAAGGCCTATTCGTGGATCTTCATTTATTAATTCTAAACCTTGCTTTACAAATATTCTATTTTCATCAGTAATTGATACCATATCCGCTATTGTACCAATCGCAACTAAATCCAATAAAAAGTCAGGGAAGATTTCCAATAATGCGTGGGCTAATTTAAATGCAACGCCGACTCCTGCTAATTTCTTAAATGGATAGTCTCCTTCTGGATGTTCCGGATGAATTATAGCATATGCATTAGGTATAGTATCTTGAATTTTATGGTGATCTGTTATAATTACATCACAACCCAATTCATTTGCTAAATCAACTTCTTCCACACCTGCAATTCCGTTATCGACTGTAATAATTAAAGTTATTCCTGAATCAATAATCTTTGTAAAAGCTTCTTTGTTTGGTCCATATCCTTCTTCAAATCGATTTGGTATGTAAGATGATACATTGGCCCCCATAGATATTAATGTCTCTACTAATAACACTGTTGAAGTAATTCCATCCGCATCATAATCTCCGTAGACTAGAATTCTTTCTTCATTTTCTATAGCATCATTTATTCTATCTACAGCTTTTTGCATATCATGCATTAAAAATGGATCATATCCTTCTTCATATTCATCCGAAAAATACTTTTTAACGGAAGTCATATCTGTAATATTTCTAGCATTTAATATTTTAGCAATATTTTTAGAGATACTATATGTTTCTAATTCTTTAATAAAATTTTCATCGTAATTTGGATATATCCAATTATATTTTATGCCCATTCTCTCACCCCTTTTCTTTCGAAAAATGTAATTTATTCCATTTTATCTTCAATTTTTTCCTTAGTAAATAATAGTTTTTCTGTTCTTTCATATTTTTTAGCTAAACTTTTATATTTTTGATACCAATAAAAACTAGCAGCTATTATTCCCATAAAGAAACATACGAAGAATAGTATTGTTAAAGGTAATTTAATAGTAAAAAATATAAATGAAACTGGTACTGAATTGTAGTTCATGATGAAAAATGTAATTATTGATACGAACACAATTACAATCCCAAAAACTTTATACGGTAATTTATTATCCATTATTTCACCTCTCTTACCATGTTAGCAAATTGTTCTTCGTTAATTACTTCGATTCCTAATTGTTCGGCCTTAGCGAGTTTAGAACCTGCTTTCTCACCTGCAATTACTAGATCAGTTTTTGAAGTAACACTTCCAGTAACTTTTGCTCCATTTTTCTCTAAAAATTCTTTTGCTTCATTTCTTGTTAATTCAACAAGCTTACCAGTTAATACTACTGTTTTCCCTGAGAATATATTATCGGTATTCACTGCATTTACTTCATATTGAGGATTCATTCCAATATTAATCAAGTCATTTATGAACTTAATATTATTTTCATCAGATAAATAGTCTAAAATAGATTCCGCTGTGATTTGACCAACATCATCGAGGTTAATAAGCTCCTCTAAAGTTGCATTCATAAAATTAGAAAGATTCAAGTATTTTTCTGCAAGTAGCTTTCCTGCTTTTTTACCGACATTTAGTATTCCAAGTGCAAAAATTACTTTATCTAACGAACTCTCTTTTGATTTTTCTATCGCATTCAATAGATTATCTACAGATTTCTCGCCCATTCTTTCTAAATTAATAAGCTTATTTCTATCTAATGAATATAAATCTATTGTATGACTAATAAACCCCTTATCATATAAAGTTGCTACTACTTTATCACCTAATCCTTCTATATTCAAAGCATCTCTTGAAGCAAAATGGATTATTCTTCTAATATTTTGCTCGGGGCAATCTGGATTTTTGCATCGTGTAAAAGGATCATTTTCTTTCACACAAGTCTCCTGTTGACATGATGGACAAGTAGATGGCATTTGATATTTTGTAGTTCCTTCAGTTCTTAATTCTTTAACTACACGAACTACCTTAGGAATAATTTCACCTGCTTTTTTTACTACTACCATATCTCCAATATGAATATCAAGTTCATCAATAATATCCTTATTATGCAAAGATGCTTTAGATACTGTGGAACCAGAAATTACAATTGGATCAAGTATAGCAACAGGTGTAATTATCCCAGTTCTACCTACACTAAGTTCTACATCAAGTAATTTAGTTGCGAGCTCTTCTTCAGGAAACTTGTATGCTGTAGCCCACCGCGGACTTTTTTGAGTATACCCTACTTGTTCTTGAATTCCATATGAATTGACTTTAATTACAATTCCGTCTATATCATATGGTAAATCTTTTTTATGTTCTGCCCAGTAATTAATATACTCAATTACTTCATCAATACTTTTACAAAGTTTGAAATTAGGATTTACAGGAAGTTCATATTCCTTAGCTATATTTAATGCATTTTCTTGAGAAACAATACTATCATCATCTACTATTGAATAAATAAATGCTGATAATCTTCTTTTAGCTGTTATTTTAGAGTCAAGTTGTCTTAAAGATCCTGCTGCTGCATTACGAGGATTAGCAAATAATACCTCATTATTTGCCTCACGCTCTTTATTTAGGATATTAAAAGATTTCTTTGGCAGATAAACTTCTCCCCTAACCTCAAAGGATCTTTTATCCTTTAACACTTTTGGAATCGAAAATATTGTTTTTATGTTTTCAGTAACATCTTCACCAACAGTTCCGTCTCCGCGAGTAGCTGCACTAACTAATTTACCATTCTCATAGTTAATAGAAATTGCAAGACCATCTATTTTTAATTCGCATATATACTCAACATTTTCACTTGGGACTAATTTTGATACTCTTGCATCAAAATCTCTTAAGTCTTCAGTAGAGAATGTATTCGATAAACTTAACATCGGTACTTTATGAGTAATTTTCTCAAACTCATCGAGAACCCTATCCCCTACTCTTTGTGTGGGAGAATTTTCTAGTATTAATTCAGGATATTTTTCTTCTAGTTTCTCTAATTGTTTATATAGAGTATCATACTCAGTATCCGTTATCTGCGGATTATCTTCAACATAATACTCATATGAATGTTTATTTAGTAGTGAAACTAGTTTAAAAATTTCTTCTTGAATTTGTTTCATAATTTATTAATCCTTTCTAGTTAGATTAGCATACTCAATTAATAAAGTTTTCACGCCAACCTCACCAAATTCAACTTTTACACTATCCTTAGATATGTCTAGGATCTTGCCTTCTCCAAATTTTTTATGAAGTACAGTGTCCCCTATAACATAATTTGTACTAACTGAAGACTTAGGTTTCTCTGAGATCTTAATTTTTGGACTAAGCCTACTTATAAACTTATTAGCTTGATCTACATTTGAATCAGTACTTTCAAAACTTCCTCCAAATGAAGATTCAAAATGCATTAATTTGTTAGGAACTTCATCTAAGAACCTAGAACGTTTATTCATCTTGATAGAACCAAATTGCATTCGCCTATTTGCATAAGACATAAATAATCTTTCTTTTGCACGTGTAATAGCAACATAGGCTAAACGACGCTCTTCTTCCATCTTGTTCTTCTCGTCAGCACTGCTCTCAGCATCTCTGATAGATGGGAATAAATTCTCCTCTAACCCCATTATAAAGACTACTTTATACTCTAATCCTTTTGAAGCATGGACTGTCGATAGTACCACAGCGTCTTCTTGGTTCTCATCATCAGAATCAGAAGTTAGCGACATTTCCGAAATAAAATCAATAAGACTATCATTCATGCTAGAGAATTGTTTAGCAGAAGATACTAACTCAGAAATATTTTCGATTCTACTTTCTGCATAAGGATCATTGGATTCCTTTAACATACTTTCATAACCCTGTCTCTTATACACATCTCCGAGCCCACGAGACATCTCAGGATCTCGT
>CAMYEU010000146.1 GCA_947254465.1 uncultured Gemella sp.
ACGGAAAAGTAGCAAACTGGTGGTATGATGATGGAACAGATTGGTTCTTCTTCCAGAATGGTAAGAAATTTACAGGATATGGAAAAGATAATGCTGGAATACATTACTTTGTGAATGGGAAATATGGAGAAGAGAAAAAAGTTCCAACAACAGGATATGTGAATGGAGTGTATTATGTAAACGGAAAAGTAGCAAACTGGTGGTATGATGATGGAACAGATTGGTTCTTCTTCCAGAATGGTAAGAAATTTACAGGGTATGGAAAAGATAATGCAGGAGATCATCATTTTGTAAATGGTAAATATGAAAATATTAAAGAAGATAGCAAAAACACTAAACGCGCTATTTTCTTAGATCCTGGGCATGGTGGAAGTGATACAGGAGCAGTCGCTAATGGTGTCAGAGAAAAAGACTTAACTCTTAGTGTATATAATAAAGTGAGTAGCCGTCTTGCTTCTTTAGGTTATTTAGTATTAACAAGTAGAAATACTGATAAAGATGTAGGATTAGTAAACCGTGCAGATCAAGCGAATAAGTCTAATGCGGATATGTTTTTAAGTATTCACTTCAATGCAGGAGGTAGAGGGGTTGCGTATGGTATAGAAACTTATTATTATAGGGAACGCTCAAATTATATTCCTACTATAAATAAGGATAAGCATAATAATCCAGAAAGATTGGAGAAGAGTAGAAAATTAGCTCAGAAAATACAACAAAGTTTAGTAAATAAAACGGGAGCATATGATAGAGGTGTCAAAAGTGAATCATTTGCTGTGCTTCGTGAAACATCTATACCATCAATTCTAGTTGAACTAGGATTTATAGATAATCCATGGGAAGTAAGTAAAATTAAGACTAATGAGTACCAAGAAAAACTTGCTGATGGTATTGTTAACGGAATTGTAGAATACTATAAATAAATCTAAGATTATTATTTAGTTAACTTTAAAACAATAATGAGGATATCTCAGGGATTTTGATTTGAAAAATCATTTTCTGTGGGGTATCCTTATTTCTATGCATTAAATTATAACAGTTGTTGCTAAAAATCGTTAAAATTGGTATACTATAACTTAGAGAACTTGAAAGCGAAGGAGTGTGCTTAAATTATGGTATATAACCACAGAGTTATAGAAAAAAAATGGCAAAAATATTGGGATGAAAATAAAACATTCAAAACATTAGATGATCATACAAAAGAGAAATTTTATGCATTAGATATGTTCCCTTATCCATCAGGGGCTGGACTACATGTTGGTCATCCAGAAGGGTATACAGCTACTGATATCTTAAGTAGATACAAAAGAGCAAATGGATACAATGTACTTCACCCAATGGGATGGGATGCATTCGGATTACCTGCTGAGCAATATGCATTAGATACTGGTAATGACCCAAGAGACTTTACTAAAACTAATATCGACACGTTCCGTCGCCAAATTAAAGAATTAGGATTTTCTTATGATTGGGATCGTGAAGTAAATACAACAGATCCTAACTACTACAAATGGACACAATGGATTTTTAAAAAACTTTATGAAAAAGGACTTGCTTATGTTGATGAAGTACCTGTAAACTGGTGTCCAGCATTAGGGACAGTACTTTCTAATGAAGAGGTTATCGATGGTAAATCTGAGCGTGGAGGACACCCTGTAGAGCGTCGTCCTATGCGTCAATGGGTACTGAAAATTACTGATTACGCTGAAAAACTTCTTGCTGATTTAGATATTCTTGATTGGCCAGAAAGTCTTAAAGCTATGCAACGTAACTGGATTGGTAAATCTGTTGGTGCTGAGATTGACTTCAAAATTGAAGGAACTGATAAAGTATTCACAGTATTCACTACACGTGCTGACACTGTATTCGGTGTATCTTACTGTGTGCTTGCACCTGAACACAAACTTGTAGAAGAAATCGTTACAGAAGGACAAAAAGCGGCTGTTGAGGAGTATCTTGACATCGTTAAACGTAAGTCTGACCTTGAAAGAACAGACCTTAACAAAGATAAAACAGGAGTATTCACAGGAGCTTATGCGATTAACCCTGTAAATGGTGAAAAAGTTGAACTTTGGATTGCGGACTACGTTCTTGCAAGCTACGGAACTGGGGCTGTTATGGCTGTTCCTGCACATGATGAGCGTGATTATGAATTTGCGACTAAGTTTAATCTACCAATCAAGGCTGTTATCGAAGATAATGGTGAAGTTGTTGTACCGTTCTACGGTGATGGTAAACACATCAACTCTGATTTCATCAATGGATTAAACAACGAAGAAGCTATTGCAAAAGTTATTGAATTCTTAGAAGAAAATAAAGTTGGACGTAGTAAAGTTACTTATAAACTACGTGACTGGTTATTCTCAAGACAACGTTACTGGGGAGAACCAATTCCAATTATCCACTGGGAAGATGGTACTATGACTACAGTACCTGATAGTGAACTTCCACTATTACTTCCAGAAACTGACAACATTAAACCATCAGGAACTGGAGAATCTCCACTTGCGAATATCGAAGAGTGGCTAAATGTAGTAGATCCTGAGACTGGTAAAAAGGGTAAACGTGAAACTAATACAATGCCACAATGGGCTGGTTCTTGTTGGTACTACCTACGTTACATTGATCCACACAATGATGAAATGTTTGCTGATCCAGAAAAATTAAAATACTGGTTACCTGTAGATGTTTATATCGGTGGAGCGGAACACGCTGTACTTCACTTACTATATGCTCGTTTCTGGCACAAAGTACTTTACGATTTAGGTCTAGTTCCGACTCGCGAACCATTCCAAAAACTATTCAACCAAGGTATGATTCTTGCGGAAGGTAAAGATGGTCGTCCGGAGAAAATGTCTAAATCAAAAGGTAATGTAGTTAACCCAGATGATATTATTGTATCTCACGGTGCTGATACATTACGTGTTTATGAAATGTTCATGGGACCATTGGATGCTTCTATTGCATGGAGTGAAAATGGACTAGATGGATCTCGTCGTTTCTTAGATAGAGTATACCGTCTATTCGTAGATGAAGAAACTGGTAAAGTAAATGACAAAGTTCAAGATAAAGATAATGCAGAATTAGAAGTGAGCTACAACTACACTGTTAAGAAAGTGTCTGAAGATATTGAAATTCTTGGATTTAACACAGCTATTTCGCAACTTATGGTATTTGTAAATGACTGTTATAAAGCTGAATACATTCCTCGTAAATATGCGTTAGGATTTATCCAACTTCTTGCGCCATTTGCACCTCACCTTGCTGAAGAAATGTGGGAAATCTATGGTAACACCGAGTCAATCTCATACGTACCATGGCCAACATTTGACGAAAGTAAACTTGTAAGTGACACTGTAGAAATCGTAGTTCAACTTATGGGTAAAGTTAAAGCTAAATTAGACGTTAAGAAAGACTTAACGCCAGCTGAATTAGAGCAAATCGTTCTAGCTAATGAAGAAGTAAAAGAATTAATCGAAGGAAAACAAGTTATGAAAGTAATCGTAGTTCCTGGAAGATTAGTTAATATCGTAGCTAAATAAGGAGAGAGACATGGAAGAATTAATTTATAGTATTGTTAGCGAAATTGTTGAGCATAAAGATGAAATCAAAATCGAAAAATTCGTTAAAAATGCACGTGAACACTACATTTTAACAGTACACCCAGAAGATTGTGGGCGTATTATAGGGAAAAAAGGTACAGTGATTAACGCAATCCGTACTGTATTAAATTCAACAACATTTAGTAAAAAAGTTTACTTAGATTTAGTAGAATAATAAGATAAATATTCCGATAGGAGTCTGAAAGATAGATATTTTTCAGATTCCTATTTTTTGATAATTTAAAAATTATAGACATAGAAAATTTTGTGATAGATGATTTTCTAGAGAGTAGAGAAATGAGACATAATCGTTAATTTTGTGTATAATATTATTAGTGTCAATTTAGGAGGACGTTATGCGAGAAATAGTTGATGGATATTTAATTAATGATGATAATGTGAAAATAGCATTCACTAATAGGAATGTTGATGCGAAGAATAGTGAGGACATGAAAAACTTCTCTGCTAAATATAGATTTAACCATGATAACATAGTTTATAATACTCAAGTTCATGGTGCAGATGTTCGTATTGTCGAATCGATAGATGATTTTACAGAAAATGGCAAGGAAGCGGATGGTTTAATTACTAATCTTAGAAATACTCCGTTATTGATTTTTACAGCTGATTGTGTCCCTGTAGTCTTTTATGATAAACAGCAAGGTGTTGTTGCCTTAGCTCATGCAGGATGGCGTGGAACATATGGGAATATTGCCGGGGAAATGGTAGATATCATGACAGATAAGTACGGCTGTAAAGTAGAGGATATTAAGACTATTATAGGGCCATCGGTTAGTGTGGATAACTACGAAGTTTCTTATGATCTTATCGAAAAATTCTCTGTTTTAGAAGTGCCAAATTATTATAAAGAAGTTGATCTG
>CAMYEU010000147.1 GCA_947254465.1 uncultured Gemella sp.
TACACACTGCATATCGTCGGCAGCGTCAGATGTGTATAAGAGACAGTCCCCCATATGAACTAACTCTATTATTATAAATATCATTAAAACCTAATAAATTATAATCACTATTTCCAATATAAATTAATTGAAATAGAAAATCTACTAAAATTAGTAAGATTACTATGATTGCTGGTGTTTTTAGTTTTTTGTTCATAATATAATATATTGGAGTTGCAACTATTATTATATAGATAAGATAACTAAAACTTCCGAATAAATATTTAAAAAGTGTATCGAAAAATCTACCAATAAATCCCATTTGTAAAACAGATAAAATTACTATAAGAACAGAAATTACAAAATATAATCCACGATAGGCTTCTTTAGACAAAACGGGAATAACATTTTTCTTTGGAGTTTTCTTTGCACTTGTATTTTTACCACTTACCTTAGTGGTTTTCTTGTTTTTATTAGTTTTACTTGTTTTTTTTGTACTTTTTGTCTTTTTATTGCTCAATCTTCTCTCCTTTCTAGTCTTCTTCTACAAAAACTGCCTCAGTAGGACAATTATCTTTTGCTTCTAAGACTAAACTACGATACTTTTCAGCAACTTCCTCAGTCATCTCATTATCATCGATAATGCAATACGCTATTCCATCTTCATCATAATCATAAACATCAGGGCATATCGCATTGCAGTTACCGCAGGCAATACAATCTTCTCGTATTATTTTAGTTTTCATTATTTTCTTCTCTCAAAAAATTAGAAAATTTCTCCAACGATTCTTTTCGATGACTGATACTATTTTTTTCTTCAGAACTTAGTTCTGCAAATGTTTTATCTAAACTCGAAACATAGAATATAGGATCATATCCAAAACCATTCTCACCTCTTAACTCAGAGATAATTTCACCATGACATTCCCCTCTAAAAGTAAATTCTGTCCCATCAGGTTCAACTAAAGCTATAACTGATACAAACTTAGCATTTGATTTCTTACCATCTAATTCAGATAAAACTTTCTCTATATTTTTTGAATCTGTTTGTTCTTTTGAATATCTTGCTGAATAAACTCCAGGTCGGCCATCTAAAAGATCAACACTAAGTCCACTATCATCTGCTATTGCAGTTTTTCCTGAGTATTTTGAAATTGTTCTTGCCTTTATCAAAGCATTTTCTTCAAATGTTAATCCATCTTCAATAATCTCATCAGTAAAATTAATATCTTTTAATGTTAGAATATTATAATCACTCAATATGCTTTTAATTTCTTCAACTTTATGTGCATTATTTGATGCCAAAATCAATTCTTTCATTTTATCACTCCTATATTTCAACTACTTCTGCATTAATATCTTTCTTTAACCATTTTGAAGCAATACTATTAAAATTATCACTTTCTTGTGAAATAAAGAATCTGTGCTCTTTTATATTTAACTTCTTCTGATGCAATCTTTCATATCCCAAAACAGTACTCACTTCCCTTGCTGCTTCTCTACCTGAAGAGATAACTTTAATATTATTACCATAATATTCCTCAATATCTTTTTTTAGTATTGGATAATGTGTACATCCGAGAACTACAGTATCAACACCAAGCATATTGGTATTACTTAATGTTTCATCAATTAGTTTTCTAGTGGCTTCTTTATCAAGATTACTTTCTGCCTCAATAAAAGGTACAAAAGCAGGACAAGCTTTGTCAAAAACTATAATATCAGAATTAATATTTTCAATTTCTATATCGTATACTTTTGAGTTTGCTGTAAACTTTGTCCCTAATACCAGTACTTTATTATTTTCTGTTGCCTGGATAGCTCGTCTAGCACCTGGTTGAACAACTCCTATAATAGGCACTTCATATTTGTTTTGTAGATACTCCAATGCTGCAGCTGTTGCAGTATTACATGCTAAAACAACCAGTTTCACTCCTTTATCTATTAAGAATTTTACTGCTCTATCCGTATTTTTTATTATTTCTTCCTTTGTTTTATCCCCATAAGGGCAATTTTTAACATCGCCGAAATAATAGATAGTTTCATTAGGCAACTGTCTCATTATCTCACGAGCAACTGTTAGTCCACCTACTCCACTATCAAATACTCCTATTGCATTATTCATATATAGCCTCTTTCTTAATTAGAACTTAACATTTCTTCAAGTTCTAATATTTTAGTGTAAGATTTAGTTTCTATTCCTACAAATTCTTTAAATACCATATTTAAAAATGAGAATAATCTAATTAAATCTTTGTTTTCTATTTCTAAATTTTCTAAAAAGTCAATATTTTTAACAGTCATATAGTATGTAAGTTTTACTAATGAATCGTTAAGACCATAAACACTATAATCCACATTAAACTTATCTACAAAGCTATTTTTTAAAAAGCTATACCCTACATAGATTTGATCTGTTTTTTGGTATTTGAACATAAAACCTTGACCTTTTAAAATTTGACATAAAAAATATATTAAAACAAGTTTTTCAGAAACATCTTTTTCTATATTTTTTAAACATAACTTCAATAACTTATACATATTAAATGTATCATCATTTATTAAATTAACATACTCCAACATATTTGAAACATAACTGTTTTTCAGTATATCATATACAATATTTGTATATGTATTTTCAATTTCCAAATTTGTTATTTTATTCATACCACCAGTTGAAAAAAAATTAATCGATACCTCATGTGGCGTACTCACCTTAATTTTTTTCTTACTTTTGTGTACATTTTCATAAAAGAAACTCTCTACATTTCCTTGTTCTGTTAAAATATGTAGTATTTCATGATAATCTCTATATCTTATTTTTTTTATAATTATTCCTGTAATAAAATTTCTATTAGTCAAAGATATCATCCCTATAGCCAAGATCACGAATTTGGTTAGGTTTTGATCTCCAATTATCAATTACCTTAACCCATAATTCTAAGAATATTTTTTCTCCAAGAAGAACCTCAATATCCTTTCTTGCTCTAGAACCAATTTCCTTAATCATCTTACCTTGTTTTCCTATAATCATACCCTTTTGTGATTTTCTTTCAACAACAATTGTGGCGATAATATTTTTCTTTTTACCAGGTTGTTTTTCAATCCTATCAATTACAACAGCGATTGAATGAGGAATCTCTTGCTCAGTAAGTTGTAATACTTTCTCTCTAATAAACTCTGAGATAACAAAATACTCTGGTGAATCAGTAATTACATCATCAGGATACATTTTGAAACTTGGTTGTAAATATTTTTTCGTTGTGTTTAATAAATTATCAACATTTATTGATTTTAATGCTGAAATGGGAACTATCTCAACAAAATCATATAAGTCTTTATAAAATTCAATAATCTGAATCAGTTGTTCAGGTGAAATTAAATCGATTTTATTAATTAATAAGAACGTTGGAACTTTTAATTCCTTAACTATGTTTATTAAATGTTGATCACCAGGACCAAATTTCTCACTGGCATTTATAATTAAATATACAATCTCAGATTCTTGAATTGCACTACTAGCAAGTTTCATCATATAATCACCAAGTCTATGTTTTGGCTTGTGAATACCAGGTGTATCAATAAAGACAATCTGTGAATCATTATCAGTATAAACACCATTTATAATGTTACGTGTTGTTTGTGGTTTATCTGACATTATTGCTATTTTTTGTTGTAATATATTGTTTAATAACGTAGATTTACCCGCATTAGGTCTACCTATAATAGTGACAAATCCCGTTTTAATCTGTTCTTCAAACATGCTTATCTCCTTAAACCAAACTTCTCAAGAATCTCGTCTTGTTTACCAAACATTTCTTTTTCATCTTCTTCAGTCATATGGTCATAACCTAGTAAGTGTAAAAATCCATGTACTGCAAGAAAACCTATCTCTCTATCAAAACTATGTTCATACTCTTTTGCTTGTTCATGAGCAATATCAACACAGATAATTACATCACCTATAGAATTAATCTCATCTTCAAGACCAATTATATCAATTTCATCTTCTACCTCATCATTTAAAGCAAAAGAAATCACATCAGTAGGAACATCTTTTCCTCTATAATCACGGTTAATTTCTTGTATTTCTTCTTTACTAACGAATGATAACGACATTTCAGTAATCTCAGTATCAACACCTTCATACTCAGCTGCACAATCTAATAATTTTAGCAACATATCTTTTGTACTATCTTCCACTAAGTTATTATCATCTATAATTTCAACAAATGTCATGATTTTCTCCTTATATATTCTTATTGAGAGGGGATAATTCAAGACAAAAACCCTAAATTCTCCCCCCATTTATTATTTTAATTTATTAAAATTTTGTTGTCTTAAAGCTTCGTAAATTATTAATGCTGCCGTATTAGACAAATTTAATGAACGAACATTTTCACTCATTGGAATTCGCAATGCTTGTTCACTATACTTCCTGTCTCTTATACACATCTCCGAGCCCACGAGACATCTCAGGATCTCG
>CAMYEU010000148.1 GCA_947254465.1 uncultured Gemella sp.
AGATCCTGAGATGTCTCGTGGGCTCGGAGATGTGTATAAGAGACAGTCCCTATACATTTTTGCTATTTCTTCTACTGAAACCCCACGTCGATACATTTTTTGGTATTGTTGCATCTGCCACATTGTTTTTACAGTATGATTTTTATATCTTCTTGTAGATGTTGTGATAGAGGAGTCAATTACTGTAATTTTATAACTTAGTGCACTTAAATCTTCAGAGAGTTTATAATCTTCCATTAAAGGCATATCTTTATAGCCACCAATTTCATTGAATACTTTCCTGGTTAGGAATATCGCCTGATCTCCAAAGGCAAGGTTTGTAATACTTGCACGCATATTAGAAACAAGAGAATTTACCCACATAGGAAAGCTACTAGGATAGAATCTAATCTTTAGACAGCCAACTTCAGTAGGGCAGGCAAGCACTTTTTCTATAACATCTTTTTGAAGTACACTATCACAATGAATGAACCATAGAATATCCCCTTTAGCAATTTTTGCCCCATAATTCATCTGATTTGCTCGTCCTTTTTTATCCGATAAGTGATATGAGAAACCAAAATAAGAAAGTTCATCTAGGATTTCTTTTGTCTTATCTGTAGAACCTCCATCAACGAAAATTACCTCATGTTCCTTTATATTATACAAACAATATAGATTATAGACGAAATCACGTATTGTTCTTTCTTCGTTATAAATTGGCACAATAATAGTAATCATAAATACACTCCTAAAATATTAGATAATATAATTATAACATGTATAATAGTAATTCAAAATAATTTTTGCGTACTAACTCAGTACTTTAATATTTTTAAGAAAAAATATAAGAAATTACAAATTACATATTGACAAAGCAACTGTATCTATCGTATAATCACAGTAGATACAAGAAAGCGTTTTAAATATCTAATTGAATTATACAAATTAATTTTAAAAGAATTAATAAGGAGGAGTATGATGGATATAAAAATTTCTAATATGTCATCTGTTCCGATTTATCAACAGGTGGCTACACAAATAAAGAGTAGTATTCTTAATGGTAGCTTAAAATGTAATAATCAATTACCTTCTATTAGAAGTCTATCTAAAGAGCTAGAAGTAGGTATAATAACTGTAAAAAAATCATATGAAGTATTATTACAAGAAGAACTCATATATTCTAAAGGGGCTGTGGGGTATTTTGTAAATGATATAGATTTAGATACTGTATTATCTATAAAAAAAGAAGAGTATTTAATAGAATTAAAGGAAATTATTGATAATGCTATTAATGATGGGCTTAATATAAGTGATGTTAAGGCTATAGTTGATAGAGTATTGGAGGAAAAAAATTTATGATAAAAGTGAATAATTTACAGATTAATAAAAAGTTATTTCAACTAGAGCCAATAGATTTGGAGTTAGAACACGGGTATGTGTATGCAATCACAGGTAATAGCGGGAGTGGTAAAACATTATTTCTTCAAACAATCTTAGGCGCAATATCATCAGATAACAAGTCTATTAGCTATAACAATTTGAACTTTCATCAAAATGCAGTAGAAATTAAGAAACTATATTCATATGTTGCTGACAAACCATTGTTTTCAGATACTTTACAAGTAAATGAAGTTTTATATAAAATATCTAAAATAGATGAAAGATTTGATGTAGACAAATGTTTTGAATTTCTGAGTAAACATAAAGTATATCGTCATAAGAAAATATATGAACTTTCACAAGGAGAGAGGAAAATACTATTATTTTCTATAGGAATTTATACAAAATCTAAACTATTAGTTTTAGATAATCCATTTTCTGGTGTTGGTTTAATAGCTAGAAAAGAAATGATAGCACTTCTTAGAGAATATATGGATGAAGATAAAACAATCATTATAGTAACCGAAGAACCATATGTAATACAAAACCTAGCTGATTATATTATTGTATTTAAAAATGGTCAAGTGACTAGTAAGGAAGACGTGGTAGAATTACAAGAACGATTCGAAACCAATGATACAGAAAGAATATTACTTGAGTTATTGAAGGGAGAGAATGAAAATGATTAAACAACAATATGATACAAACTTTGGAGCAACTTGGAATTTAATTTCAAATAGAAATTATAGTAAACCTCTAATATATAAGAGTTTATATTTACTATATTATTTCGTTATTATCTCAGAGGTACTTGAATTATTATTTGATAGAACATATATGATTTTATCTATTATCAGTTCAATAATTATTGTGATAAATGGAAGAAAATACGATGATCCTGAAAAACAATTTATTGAATATCTACCTATTTCATTAAAAGATAAAGTAAGATATATTTACTACACAACTTACATAACTTTATTCTTTGGGGGAGTAATAGCTCTTGTATTAGATTATATTTATCAAAAAGTTAATCCGATTGAATACCTATATGCAATAATAGTAGTTATAGCACTATCAAATTTTGCTATAATTCAGATGATCAAGACAAAAATAACACTAATTTACTTCTTTATATATAATATTATTATCTACCAATTAATAGTAGGAATCTTTAGATTTTTTTTAGTGTCAGTGTTTAGTGGCTATACTGGCCCAAAATATGATAATACACAATTTGATTTGATAAAATTGGTGCTATTAATAGTAATTACACTAGTATATCACTTTGCTAGCGTAAATATCATATTAGCAAATAAAAGAGTAGATAGACGAGTAGATAAAAAGTACAAAATAAAACTTGCAGTAATTCTCTTAATATTAATAATTACAAGTGGATTTAAGTTTTATGCAGATGAAACTAATAAATTTATTGATGAAGTTAAAGAGGGAAGCAAAGTAGAACTAATAAATAGTTATAATGAAACTAAGTAAGGTTTAGTAATAATAAATCAAAAATAAAATAAATATGAAAAAGCTAGTGACTTTGTAAATAAGAGATTAAGTTATAGCTTTTTTGTATTATAGAAAAGTAGGGAAGGTATAAAAAAAGAAGACTTGGAGAACCAAATCTTCTTTGTATTAATATTTCTTATTTGAATTCTGCTGTGTTAACACGAACTCCAGGACCCATAGTTGTAGTTACAGCTACAGATTTGAAGTAAGTTCCTTTAGCAGCAGCTGGTTTAGCTTTAGCTAAAGCGTCTTGAACAGCGTTGAAGTTTTCAACTAAGTCTTCAGTTGAGAATGAAACTTTACCGATTGGAGTGTGAACAACACCAGCTTTTTCAGCACGGTATTCAACTTTACCAGCTTTGATTTCATTAACAGCTTTAGTAACGTCCATAGTTACAGTACCAGTTTTAGGGTTTGGCATTAATCCTTTAGGTCCTAATACACGACCGATTTTACCAACTTCTCCCATCATGTCTGGAGTAGCTACGATTACGTCAAAATCAAACCAACCTTGTTGGATTTTAGTGATGTATTCACCTTGTCCTACGTAGTCAGCTCCTGCTGCTTCAGCTTCTGCTGCTTTATCACCTTTAGCAAAAACTAAAACTTTAGCAGTTTTACCAGTTCCTTTAGGAAGAACTACTGCTCCACGAACTTGTTGGTCGTTTTTACGAGTGTCAACTCCTAAACGGAATGCAACTTCTACAGTTGCGTCAAAATTAACTGTGCTTGTTTTTTTAGCTAATTCGATTGCTTCTACTACAGAGTATAGACTAGAAGAATCTACTAATTTAGCTGCTTCAAGATATTTTTTACCTTTTTTTGCCATTATAATTATCCTCCTATTCTCCTATTAAGATACCCATACTTCTTGCAGTACCTTCGATCATACGCATTGCTGCTTCTACAGAAGCTGCGTTTAAGTCAGCCATTTTAAGTTCAGCGATTTCTTGAACTTGAGCTTTTGAAACTGTAGCAACCTTGTCACGGTTAGGTACAGAAGATGCTTTTTCAATTTTAGCTGCTTTTTTAAGTAATACTGGTGCAGGTGGTGTTTTAGTAATGAAAGTAAATGAACGGTCTTCATATACTGAGATTACTACTGGAATAATTAATCCTGCTTGGTCTTGTGTACGAGCATTGAATTCTTTACAGAATCCCATGATGTTTACACCAGCTTGACCTAACGCTGGACCAACTGGTGGAGCTGGGTTAGCTTTACCTGCTGGTACTTGTAATTTAACAACTTTTATAACTTTTTTAGCCACGATAAAACCTCCTATATATTTTTCGTGATGTGGTCATTTGAACGTCTTTGAATTTTTCGTTCTCCCACTCAATCAAGTTTTGTATTTTTACATACTTGATTATGATATCATACTGGATAAGTAAATGCAAGTATTTTAATAAGTTTTTTTGAAAAAAATTATTTTAGTGGTAAAAATAATTCTACTTTTATTGAGCAGATAGTAAAATAATACAACTAAGTCGGCTAAAATTCAAGTAGTAAATTTAAATATATAGATAATAAAAGTTGTAATTTGAAAGGAAACTTATAAACTATATTT
>CAMYEU010000149.1 GCA_947254465.1 uncultured Gemella sp.
ACTGCATATCGTCGGCAGCGTCAGATGTGTATAAGAGACAGGTATTACTAATCTACTTTTTATCATTCTTCTTAGGGATAAAAATACAGATAGTTCCTTTTTTAAAAGTATTAATTATTGTAATTATTAGTCTAGTGTTTTGGTTTTCTCTTGGGGTTATTATTTCATTAGGAACTGTATCGTATAGAACTAGAGACCTTATCTTAGGAACATTACTATTACCGATAATTTTTGCTGCACCGACTTTTTATAGTTTAGACAATTCTAAGGTGCTATACTATATATCAAAACTTAATCCATTAACTTACCAATTAACGAGTATGAGAACTGTAATTTTTGATATGAATCTTGATATAAATACTTATGTTACAATATTCTTAAGTCTAATAATGTTTATTTTAGCAATAAGCGTGATAATAAAATCAGAATTATTAGGTGATGAGAGATAAAAGAATGTACACTTAGTTGTGATAGATGACTAAGTGTACATTTGTTTTATATGAAATGTATTATCGAGATTTTCGTATTGCTACTATTATATTTTCATATTACAATAAAGTTGTAAAGTTGTATTGTAATATACAATTAAATTATAGTTTTATATAAATATGATATTGAAAATTTAATGAAATGGGGTTGAGATATGGGGGAGTGTTACCAGTGGGTTAATGTAGATAAAAAGGAGTATATTTCTCCTGTTGATTTTGGTTATGGTAGCAAACGTTGGCAAACACTGCATGTTGGGAATACCTTTTTATGTGCGTTATATAAATTATTAGCTACTGATTGGGCTGGAGATCATATAATATGGCTAGGTGATGAATTACCTCGACTAAATAGTTCAGACAATGCATCGCTAGAAATACTTTATCAACATACATTGGAATCAGGATATCCTGGTTCGTCAGTGGACACAGTAGATGAGATGTATATAAATATCTCTGGAACTTTTAAGGAGGCTGAAGAAGAGGTTAGAGATGAACTTGAGTATTATCTAAGTTTAATAAAACAGTATGGCATCCGAGTAGATGATCCATTTAAAGGATTTTTTTCAAGAGAAGGAAGAGATTACCTATATACAATTAATCATACAAAGAAGGTGTATTTTTCATTAGACATAACTAAGGTTTTATATTTAAATGGTTCTGAATGTGACTTTGCTAATCCGCTACCTATACTTTTGGGATGCGGGAAGTCATGCAATACAGGAAACTGGGTTGGAGATGAAATAAGTGCGTCAGATGAAATTCCAAAAGATTATGTTTTTTTAACAGAGGTATATCTGGATTGGTAGTAGAATTTTAGTTATACTTCTTTCAAAGTAATTAGAATAAAATGTTAAAAAATTTAACGTTAAATAACAATTAAACAAATATAATATACCAGTATAATATGATTTTTCCTTTTTCACTATGAGAGAGTAGTGATATCTGATATAATGTAAAGAAATAAAATATACAAATAGGTAAGATTATAGATTTATTGAAATCTACTAAAGGAGCTTTTGTATGATAAAATTAGTTGTTACAGAAATAACAACGTAAAGTAGAATACAAATAAACATTATTGAAGTCTTTCTATTAAGGGATTTGAATAATTAGTTGTTAAAAAGTATACGTCAGAATATTTTAGGAAATGGAGAAAGTGATGGATAGTATAATAGATGTAAAAGGTCTAAAAAGAAGTTTTAAGACTCCGAAAAATGGAGAATTTGAAGCTATAAAAGGAATAGAATTTTCAGTGAAAGAAGGAGAAATTTTTGGTTTGTTAGGACCTAATGGTGCAGGTAAAACAACAACGATAAAAATTTTAACTACGATGCTTGCACCAAGTGAGGGGAGTGTAAAAGTCTTAGGTTTTGATACTTTTTATGAAGCCAAAAAGGTTAGAGAGCATATTAATTTTGTTTTTGGTGGAGAGCGTAGCCTATACTGGCGACTAAGTGCAAGAGATAACCTAGCATATTTTGCGGATCTTTATAAAATTCCACGTAAAGTACAAAACGAACTTATTGAAAATTTAATAAAACGTGTTGGTCTTAGTGAATTTATTGATAAAAAAGTAGAAACCTTCTCAAAAGGTATGAAACAAAGATTACAGATTGCACGTTCATTACTTAATAATCCGAAAATAATATTTTTAGATGAGCCTAGTATAGGTCTAGACCCAATAGGAGCAAAAGAACTTCGTGAACTTATTAAAGAATTAGCCCAAGATGGTGTAACTATATTATTGACAACTCATTATATGCCTGAAGCAGAAGAACTTTGCAATAGAATTGCAATAATAAAAAAAGGTGAACTTCTTGCCTTAGATGATGTGGTAGGATTACAAAATCTTGTTTCTTACGAACGAAAAGAAGAAATAAAAGCGAAAAAAATTCGTGAGCAAGAGGAGAGAAATAAACAAAACCTAGAAATAACGTTGGAAGATATTTATATAGAATTATTGGAGGAGAAATAATATGAGGGCTATTTTAATGAGTGCAAGGGTTCAGATGAAGCAATCGATAGCAAGACCGATGTTTAGATTTTGTATTTTTATTAGTCCTATATTGAGTGGTATTTTGTTAGGTATGATATATCAAAATCGTAGTATCGAAGATTTTATGCTTTATGCCTTTATAGGAGCTGGGATATCTACATTTTGGGGAAGTGTTTGTTTCTCATCAGCGAGTGACATGGATAGAGAAAAATGGATGGGAACTATGCCGATGATTTTCACTTCACCAATAGGGTTCGAAAATATTATTTTTGGGAAAATATTAGGTAATACATTTTGGGGAATGTTTAGTTTTGGGCTTAATATGTTAACTGTAAAAATCTTATTTAATATAAATATAGTATTTTCTAATTTTCTATATTTTATTTTAATTACACTGTTAATGATAATTTCTATGATAGCTGTCGGTTTTATGATGGCAGGTTTATTTACTCTATCAAGAAAAATAAGCGTACTTATGAACGTAATTGATTATCCAATAATAATGTTAACTGGAATGGTCTTTCCAATATCGATTTTTCCAAAATTTATTCAGTATTTTTCATATTTATTAAGTCCAACATGGGCTATGGAAGGATATAAATTAGCTGTTCAAGGTGGAAGTAATGGAGAATTGTTAAAAGTAGCATTGATTTTAGTTTTTATTACTACTATTTATTTTATAATTAGTATATTTTCATTTAAAAAAATAAAAAAACTTTGTGTAGTAAATGGAACATTGGAGGTGTTTTAATATGGAGAATATATCTAGATTTTTTAGAAGAATTAGATTTTCATATAAAATGGCTTCTGTACTTAGTGATTGGCGTACATTCTTTACTATTGATTTATTAATCCCATTAATGCAAATGATGTGTTATTCTTTGGTTGGATATTATGTTTATGGAGCAGAAAATATTGAAAAATGGGTTATAAGTAACGCGATAGTAACAAGTGCCTTTTCAGCAATTTATAGAGTAGGATTACAACTTGCAAGAGAGCGCGCTAGTGGAACGTTATCGTTAATGCTTGCAACAAAGACTAGTATTTCAGAAGTTTTATTATCGAGTGCGATTTCTACGATGCTTTTAAGTTTCATTTCAGTAGTTTTTGGAGTTAGTGTTCTTAGTGTAACATTAGGATTAGTATGGACTGTTCAAAAAGTTTTAGAATTTATTTTGATTTTAATACTTGCGATTTTCACTGCAACTTGTTTTGGGTTTTTCTTCTCGTGTTTTATACTGTTAACGACTGAAATTCATTTAGTGACTAACACAATAGATAAAGTACTTCTAATATTTACAGGAGCAAACTTCCCAGTTAGCAGCTTTCCATATCTAGTAGAGCAGTTTTGTTATATGTTGCCACTAACACGTTCGATACTATTAGCACAAAGATTACTAAGTGGTGAAAGTGTGATAAATAACTTATATCTAGTTAGAGGAGAGGTAATTTTAGCTTCTATATTTTTAATACTAGGAATAATAATGTTAAAAAATATGGAACGTGCAGCAATAAGAGGCGGAACGTTAGATATGCTGTAATTTCAATAAAGGAGATTTAGAGTTGGTATTCTAAATCTCTTTAACTATATAAATATTGTAAAATTCTTTTTGTATTATAATTTTGTATAAAGTATAATTTTCAAAATATGGTGTAAATAAATATGAGTCTTAAAAATTATTTAGAGAATAAATTTTTTAAAAAAGGTAAATAGTTGTACATTAAAAAAAAGAGAGAACTTAATATACAAATGAAAAACGGAGAAGTCATATCAATCTAATATGATTTCTCTTTTTTGCTATGAGAGAGCAGTGATATCTGATATAATGTATAGAAGTAAAATATATAAATTGATAAGATTATACATTTATTGAAATCTACTAAAGGAGCTTTTGTATGATAAAATTAGTTGTTACAGATATTGA
>CAMYEU010000150.1 GCA_947254465.1 uncultured Gemella sp.
ATAAGAGACAGACTCTATACACTGCACTTAAAGAATTAGCAGCGTCTCCTATTATGAAAGAAGCATTAGGAGATCACATCTTCTATAACTTTATAGAAGCAAAATCAATCGAATGGGATTCATTCAGAACTCAAGTTACAGACTGGGAAATCGATCAATATTTAAAAAATTATTAATTAATAAAAGGCAAGAAATAGCTCTTTTAAAAGCTATTTCTTGCCTTTTTATGTTACTTATACATGAAAAAGCTACAGAAATCAAATTCTGTAGCTTTATACTATTTTAGAATTTAGAAAGCAATTCTACTAATGCTTCTTTTGGTTGGTATCCAGTTTTTTCTTCTAGTACTTCACCATTTTTCATGATTAATAGCGTAGGAATTGACATAATTCCAAATTCACCAGCAGCTTCTTGGTTTTCATCTACATTGACTTTATAGAATTCAATATTAGTAAATTCGTTTGAAACTTCTTCTAATACTGGTGCTAACATTTTACATGGACCACACCATGGTGCCCAAAAGTCAAATACTTTTACGCTATCAGTTTTTGATAGTTCAAAAAATTCTTTATCTGTGATTTCTCTCATTGTTTCTGTCTCCTTTAATTCTTATGAATTTATTTTATAATATCATAGCCAATTATTCAAATTATTTGTTTTAGCTATTAATTTTACATCATTGGCATTTGTGGTTGCATTGGTTCATCCTTTGAAACATCGGCTACAACAGCTTCTGTTGATAAGAATAAACTTGATACACTCGCAGCATTTTGTAATGCCGAACGCGTAACTTTCGTTGGATCAACTATTCCAGCTTTTATCATATCAACCCACTCTTCAGTAGCTGCATTGAATCCATACCCTACTTCTACTTCTTTAAGTTTAGCAACTATAACACTACTTTCTAATCCCGCATTTTCTGCGATTTGTCGAACTGGCGCTTCTAGAGCTTTTTTAATAATATTAATTCCAGTTTTTTCATCTCCTGTAGCTTCTAGTTTTTCAACTTCAGAAATTACTTGAACAAGTGCTGTTCCACCACCAGGAACTATACCTTCTTCTACCGCAGCTCTTGTTGAGTTTAGGGCATCTTCAATTCTAAGTTTTCTTTCTTTTAGTTCAGTCTCTGTAGCAGCACCAACTTTAATTACAGCTACTCCACCTAATAATTTCGCTAATCTTTCTTGTAGTTTCTCACGGTCGAATTCAGAACTTGATTCCGCATATAATGCTTTAATCTGTTGTGTTCTGCTTTCAATCTTTTCTTTATCGCCTTTACCACCAACAATAACAGTGTTATCTTTAGTAACATTTACTTTAGCAGCTTTTCCAAGCATTGTTATGTTAGCATCTTTTAATTCTAAACCTAAATCATCAGTAATTAATGTTCCACCTGTTAATATAGCGATATCTTCTAATATAGCTTTTCTTCTTTCTCCAAATCCTGGAGCTTTTACAGCAACAACATTAAATGTACCACGAAGTTTATTTACAACAAGTGTCGCAACAGCTTCTTGTTCAACATCGTCCGCAATAATTAATAAAGGCTTAGCTGCTGCAACTACTTCTTCTAATACTGATAAGATTTCTTGAACAGCACTGATTTTTTTATCAGTAACAAGAACATAAGGATTATCTAAATCAGCAATCATTTTTTCTGTATCACTTACCATATATGGTGATAAGTATCCTCTGTCAAATTGCATCCCTTCTACTACTTCTAAAGTTGTATCAAGCGCTTGTGATTCTTCAATAGTTATTACACCATCATTTCCAACTTTATCCATAGCTTCTGAAATGAATTTTCCGATTTCTTCGTCAGCCGCAGAAATAGCACCTACTTGCGCTATTTTATCTTTAGAATCTACCGTTACGCTAATTTCACGAAGGCGTTCAACAGCAACTTTTACCGCTCTTTCCATACCTTTTCTAATACCGATAGGATTGGCTCCACTCGTAACATTTTTTAGTCCTTCAGTTATCATAGCCTGAGCAAGAATAGTCGCAGTCGTAGTTCCATCACCTGCAATTTCATTTGTTTTATTAGCTACTTCAGCAACTAATTTTGCTCCCATATTTTCATAAGGATCTTCTAATTCTATTTCTTTGGCAATCGATACTCCATCATTAGTAATTAATGGAGAGCCAAATTTTCTATCTAAAACTACATTTCTTCCTTTTGGTCCTAATGTAATTTTGACAGCATTCGCCAACTTATCCACACCAACTTTCATGGATTGGCGAGCATCTTCTGAAAATTTTAATTCTTTAACCATGTTTCCTCCTAAATCTCTTTATTATTTGCTTATTTCAAATAGTAATAAAATTAATCTTCAATAACCACAAGAATTTCTTCTTCATTTACTAAATAATATTCTTCATTTTTAAAATTAACTTTTTTATAATTATCCGAAAATACTACTTTACTTCCTGCAGTAAGTTCTCCATCATTATCTTTTGATAATAAACAACTTTCTCCTAATGCAACTACTATCGCAATATTTGAAGTTTCTTCTTTTGAAGCTAAAACTATTCCACTAGTTGTTGCTTTCTCTTCTTCTACTTTTTTTAATAATACATTATCAAATAATGGTTTAATCATATTAATAACCTCTTATAAAATTTTTTTATTTATATTTTTGTATCTACTGAAATCTATAATAAAACAAAAGTCAAAAAAAGTCAAATCAAAATATTTACTTACTGATGAATCAAAATAAATATAATAATCCTAATACTAAATATATGACGTAAAACAATATAATCTAGTATATAATAATACAATAATAAAGCGATAACAAAGCTATTTTCATCACTTTATCAATTCATATTATTTTTATATTATAGCAATATATGTTATAATGCTATTTGTATAATATTTTAATAGTAATTATACGGAAAAAATTCAAATTATAGAAAATATTAATTAGGAGGAAAATATATGAAATACGTAGTTGTTGGAACATCTCACTTCGGTTACGAAGCTGTTCAAACTATTTTAAAAAACGAGCCTAATGCTGAAATTCACTTATATGAAAGAGGCGCTGGTGCTTCATTCATGGGTTGAGGTAGCCAATCTTATTTAGATGGGACATCTAAAGCGTTATCTGAACTACACTTTGCAACAGAGGAGTCTTACCGTTCTCAAGGTATTAATATCCACTGTAACAGCGATGTTGTAGGATTAAATTCAAAAGAAAAATATGTTGTTGTTAAAACACCAGCTGGTGAAGAAAAACAATCTTATGATAAATTATTATTAAGTCCTGGTGGAGTTGCAGTTAAACCTCCATTCGAAGGAATTGAATTAGAAAATATCCACACTTTCCGTGGCCCAGAAGATACTCAAGCTGTATATGATTGTATGCAAAACAGTAAAAAAACTGTTGTTGTTGGTGGGGGATACATCGGTCTTGAAGTTGCAGAATCTTATGCAAAACACGGTATTGATGTAACAATCGTTGACTTCGCACCAAGAATCTTAAATACATATTTAGACCAAGAACTTACTGATATTCTTACTGAAGAAGGCGCTAAACACAACCTTAAAGTTCGTGGTGGTGAAAAAGTTCTTTCATTCAAAGGTGAAAATGGGAAAGTTACTGCTGTAGTAACTGATAAAGGTGAATACGAAGCGGATACTGTTATCGTTTCTGTAGGTGTTCGTCCAGATGCATCTTGGTTAAATGAAGAATTAGAAATGACAGAACGTGGTTTTGTTGTTACTAACGAATACTTAGAAACATCTGCTAAAGATGTATACGCAGGAGGAGACTCAACTCTTCTTCCATACGCTCCAACTCGCGGAGAATTACCAATAGCTCTTGCTACTCTAGCTCGCCGTCAAGGTGTTGTAGCTGCATTAAACGCTATGGGTACTAAAACTAAAATGCCTGCAGTAAATGGTACTTCAGCATTATCATTCTTTGATTACAAATTCGTAAGTACTGGATTATCTCAAAATGGTGTAGGTCTATATGATGGTAAAGTGGCTTCTAAATATGTAGAAGAAAGAATCTACCCTGACTTCATGAGAAAAGAAAATAATTTAGTTCACATGAAGATTTACTATGATGAAGATACTCACAGAGTTCTAGGAGCTCAATTCATGTCTAAACATGACGTTTCTAGTGCTATCGCAGCTTTATCTATAGCTATCGCATCAGACTGGACATTAGAACAATTAGCACTTGCTGATATATTCTTCCAACCAGAATTCGACCGTCCATGGCACTTTATTAACGTACTTGCTATGGCTGCTCTAGACTACAAACTTGGTGGAGCAGATAAATTACTATTCTAGTAAGATAATAAAAAGTTCGCAGAAAAATCTCTGCGAACTTTTTATTCTGATTTTAATATAAATCTTTAGAATTATAAACTATATAGCCCTGTCTCTTATACACATC
>CAMYEU010000151.1 GCA_947254465.1 uncultured Gemella sp.
ACGAGATCCTGAGATGTCTCGTGGGCTCGGAGATGTGTATAAGAGACAGCATCAAAGGATACGAAAAATTCTACCCAACATTCGAAGAATTAAAAGATGCGATTGTAGCAGCTTATAAACAAGTAATCGCAGACCTTTACAACGAAGGACTACGTGTATTACAATTTGATGATTGTACATGGGGAGCATTAGCTGATGACGGATTTGCGAACCGTTTCCGCGACGCACGTCCTTTAGAAGAAGTTCGTAGAGAATATGCAGCACGTTGTTTAGCATTAAATAACGAGGTTATTGAAGGAAAACCAGGGGATTTAGCAATCAATACACACGTTTGTCGTGGTAACTTCGCTTCTAAATGGATTTCTCAAGGAGGATACCAAAATGTTGAAGACGAGCTACTTGCTGGAGAAAACGTAAATGCATACTACTTAGAATACGATACAGATCGTGCAGGAGATTTCAAGCCACTAGCAAAAGTTGGAAAAGATAAAAAAGTTGTTTTAGGATTAATTACATCTAAATTTGCAGATTTAGAAGATAAACAAGAAGTAATCGCAAGAATTAAAGAGGCTAGCGAATACGTACCATTAGAAAATATTTACTTAAGTACACAATGTGGTTTTGCTTCTACAGAAGAAGGAAATGTAATTACAGAAGAAGATCAATGGAAAAAAATCGCCCTAATAAAAGAAATCGTAGAAGAAGTTTGGGGATCAGAAGAATAATAATATTTTAATATTTATTTGAGTATACTAAATTAAAAGAATTATATAATTAAAGTAAATGATAAAAGCAAGCACATAAATTGACATATTTATATATAATACAGTAAACTAAACTAGCATTGATTTCATTCGTTCAATGTTAAATAATATCTGGTTTTATTATTCTTATTATGAAATATAGTCTATTTAATTAATACATGAGTAGCAATGTAAGTCTCTCACTGTCGAATAGACAAATGTATTTAACCATTATTAAATAGGGGAAACCAAAATAATTTGTAGTTAGAAAAATAGGACTTAAAATCAAGGAGGAAAAAAGAATGAAAAAGAACAAATTGTTTATAGGAGCACTAGCGTTAGTAATGAGTGTTGTAACAGCATGTAGTTCAAAAACGCAAAACACAATTACCACTTCTCAAGATAAAGATACTTTCACGTATGCTATTAGTGATGATCCATCATCAACTAACCCAATCAAGGTTAGTGACCGTTGGGGATTAACAATGACTAATATTATCTACTCACCATTAATCAAAGTTAATGGAGATGGTTCAAAAGAATATGCCTTAGCAGAATCTACTGAACTTGCAAAAGATGGTCTTAGCTTAAAAGTTAACTTAAGAAAAGATGTAAAATGGTCTGATGGACAAAAATTCACAGCTGACGATGTAGTTTTCACTTATCAAACAAAAGCTAAAAAAGAAAATGGAAACTTCAAAAACTTATGGATTGGTGACAAACCGATAACTATTGAAAAAGTAGATGACTACACTGTAGTATTTAAGTTCCCAGAACCAAGCGCAGCTGCGGCAAATAACATTGCGAATGAAACTTACATTATTCCAAAACACGTTTATGGAAATGTATCAGATTTCTCAGTTAAAGAATTAAAAGAAACACCAGTAGGAACTGGACCATACAAACTAGTAGAAAACAAACGTGGAGAATACATTAAATTTGAAGCGAATGAAAACTATTACAATGGTAAGCCAAAAGTTAAAAATGTAGTACTACGTATTATTAAAAGTGCTGATACTACAAAAGTAGCATTACAAAAAGGTGAGGTAGATGCAGCATATGTATTACCTGCTGCAATTAAAGATTTAGATTCTAAAAACATCGATACTTATCCTTACAGTGAAAACCGTATCGGATACTTAGGACTAAACACAAACACAGATGAATTAAAAGATGTTAAAGTTAGACAAGCTATTTTATACGCATTAAACAAAGAAGATATGAATAAAGCAGCTTATTTAGACAGTAAATACTACCAAAATCCTTATTCATTCTTACCACCGAAGAATCCATTCCATACTGATGATGTAGAGAAATATACTCAAAATATTGAAAAAGCAAAATCACTATTAAAAGAAGCTGGAGTTTCTAACTTGAAACTTAACTTAGGATATGCAAGTAACGATGCTGCAAATACTATCCAAGCAACATTCATCCAACAACAATTACAAGCAGTAGGAATCAATGTAGAGCTTCGTGGTGGAGATGAAACAGCTATCTTTACAGAGTTAAGAAAACCTGGTTCTAAAGCTTACAACCTATTCTTAGGTGGATATATCATGGGTAACGATCCTGATTTATACTCTAAGCTATTTGGATCAAATGGTACTTCAAATTACTTCCAATACAGAAGTGAAAAAGTTGATGGATTGTTCAAACAAGGTGCAGCTGAATTAGATGAAACTAAACGTAAAGAAGTGTACAAAAACCTTCAACAAGAAATTGCTAACCAAGCATACCTATACCCAATCGTAGATAACCAAAAAATCTTAGCGGTTAACAAACGTGTTGGAAATGTTAACGATGCTAAGTTAGTACCAATCTACACATTTGATGATTTATCAAAAATTACTCTTAAATAGTAATAGTAGTGGAAAATAAAATATAGTGTGAGGGGGAGTACGATAAAATCCTATTTATAATAAGATTTTATAGTATCTCCCTCGCTTTTATTAGTTTTAAGGGGAATGTTTATTTATAATTTATATCAAAAAGATTTGTGATAAATTATAAATGAATTTCATAAAAATATAGTAATTAAAATTTAAAGGAGATTGTATGATTCGATATATTTTGAAACGTATATTACAAGCAGTACCATTACTTTTAGTAATATCGTTTATAGTATTTACTTTAATACATTTAGCACCATATGATGCTATCGATGCACAGATAACGTCGAATATGTCACAAGAAGAAATTAATATTCTTCGTGAGCAAAGTGGGCTTAATAAACCATTCTTAATTCAGTATGTGGATTGGTTAGGGCAAATATTAAGTGGAAACTTCGGGCACTCATTAGTAACTCACAATAGTGTAGGAGAAGAAATCCTAGCGAAAATACCTAATACAATATCATTAGTATTACCAGCCTACATAACAGCACTAATAATTGCAATAGTACTTGGATTACTAGCTGCTGCAAACAAAGGTAAATGGCAAGATAAATTCATCGATGCTGTAGCTTCACTTGGAATAGCTACCCCATCATTTTGGATAGCGATGATATTCATTTATGTTTTAGGATATCAATTAAACTTATTCCCAATAATAGGGATGCACACAATTGGTAAAGAAGGCGATTTTGGTGATTTCTTATCGCACTTTATTATGCCTTATCTAACTTTAACAATCGTATTCTTCGCAGAACTTACACGTTATGTAAGATCTTCAGCTTTAAGTCAAACAAATGAAGAGTATGTAGTAGTTCAACAAGCTTTTCAAGCGACAAAAACTCAAATTTTCACAAGACACATTATAAAAAATGTGCTAATACCGGTAATTACACAAGTAGGTATGTCACTACCGATGTTAGTAACTGGAGCAATTATTACAGAAACAGTATTCAGTTGGCCGGGAATTGGACCTTATATTACACAAGCAACTAGAGCGTTAGATTATCCTATTATAATGGCAGTAATGTTATTATCAGCTACACTAGTAATAGTAGGTAATTTAATTTCAGACATACTGTATTCAATAGTAGATCCTAGAATTAGAAGAGGAGGTAAATAAGATGAAAAGATTTATTAAAATAGCTAAAAGTTCAAAAATTTATATTTTTTCACTTATTTTTATAGCGATATTAGTGTTTGTATCATTAATAGCACCTTTACTTCCTATTGATCCAGCGGCTACTGATGTAGCAAATCTATCTCAATCACCGAGCCTACAACATTTATTTGGGACTGATGAGGTAGGTCGTGATTACTTTATTCGTGTAATCTATGGAGGTCGTATTTCTCTTATAGTAGGACTACTAGCGATGGTGACTGCCGTAACAATCGGAACGATAGTAGGACTTATTGCAGGTTATGTTGGTGGAGTTGTTGATAGTTTACTTATGCGTTTAGTTGATGTATTATCATCTATTCCATGGTTAGTATTAGTAATTGTACTTAGTGTATTTTTAAAACCAGGAATTGGTTCAATAATTATAGTAATAGGATGTTTTTCTTGGATGCGTCTTGCGAGGTTAGTTCGTGCAGAAACTTTATCAGCAAAAGAATACGACTACGTAGTATACAGTAGATTTAGCGGTGTAAAAACTATCTCTATATTAAAGAAACATATTATTCCAGCTATAATACCAACTTTAGTAGTAGCAGCAAGTGC
>CAMYEU010000152.1 GCA_947254465.1 uncultured Gemella sp.
GTATTATAGTATTTCGTGATTTAGAGCATTAAATACTAAAAAATAAAACACATAATTAAAAAAATAGTAATTTTATGATATAATATAAATAGTTTTTATATAACTATGAATATTAAAAATTTTTGAATACAATAATAATTTAAATTAGGAGGGACTTCAAGTTGAATATAAGTAATTTAAAAGAACAACTAGGTCAAAAAGTAACTCTTGGTGCATGGATTGCGAACAAGAGAAGTAGTGGTAAAATTGCATTTTTCCAATTAAGATATGGAGCTGGATTTATTCAAGCTATTGCTTTAAAAGAGGCATTAGGAGAAGAAAAATACCAACAATTACGTCATTTACCACAAGAAACTTCATTAAAAGTAACTGGATTAATTAAAGAAAATGAAAGAGAACTTTCTGGTATTGAATTAGAAATTGAAGACTTTGAAGTTATTTCTGAAGCAATTGATTATCCAATCACTCCAAAAGAACATGGGGTAGAATTCTTAGCAGATAATCGTCACATTTGGATACGTTCTAAGAAACAACATGCTATCTTAACAATTAGAAATCAAATTATTAAATCTACATATGATTTCTTTGAAAAAGAAGGATTCTTAAAAACAGATCCACCAATTTTAACATCATCAGCTCCAGAAGGAACTACAGAATTATTTAATACTAAATATTTCGATGAGGAAGCATATCTTTCTCAATCTGGACAACTTTATTTAGAAGCAACAGCTATGGCATTTGGTAAAGTATTTTCATTCGGTCCTACCTTCAGAGCTGAAAAATCTAAAACTCGTCGTCACTTAATCGAGTTCTGGATGATTGAAGCTGAGATGGCATTCTGTAATCATGATGAAAGTTTAGCATTACAAGAAGCATATGTTAATCACCTGTTAACAGATGTATTAGAAAAATGTCAAGAACAACTTAAAGTTCTTGGTCGTGATTTAGAAGCTCTAGAAAATGCTAGAGGAGAATTCCCACGTATTAAATATAAAGATGCTATCCAATTACTAAAAGATAATGGATTTGATGATATTGAATATGGTGATGACTTTGGATCTCCGCATGAAACATTTATTGCAAATAGTTATAATAAACCGGTGTTTATTACACACTGGCCATTAGATATTAAGCCATTCTATATGATTGAAGATCCAAATGAACCTGGTGTAGTGCTATGTGCAGACTTAATAGCTCCAGAAGGATATGGAGAAATCATCGGTGGTTCTCAACGTATTGACGACTACGATAAATTATTAGAAAACATTAAGAAACATGATTTAAATCTTGATGCTTATGGTTGGTATTTAGATTTACGTAAATATGGTTCTGTAGAACATGCTGGATTTGGATTAGGGTTAGAGCGTACTGTAGCTTGGATTACAGGTAACGGACACGTTCGTGAGACTGCGCCATTCCCACGTTTATTAAACAGATTAACGCCTTAGGAGTCGAAAATGATCAATATCAATATAAAAGGTCTTTTAGTTGATGCTGATTTTTTAATGAATTATAAATCTTATAACTTATCTGGAGAGGAAGCTATGTTTCTTCTTCAGATAAGTTATTTGACAAATCAAGGAGATTTACCATTTTCAATAGACTTATTTAAAAATGAATCAAATAAATCAGAAAATGAAATCTTTTCTATGCTTGATAATTTAGTTAATAAAGGATGCATTGTTATTTCAGCTGAAAGCAAGTTAAATTTTATTATTTTTAATAATAAGGAAGATTATTATACTCTGCGTGAGTTATTAAAATTAACAGAACGTGTAACTGGAAGAATATTAACTTCTAAAGAGATTGATATTGTAACTTCTTGGTTTGAAAAAAATTATACAAAACAGCAGATAGATGAAGCATTAACTTTATCTAAAAATATTAGTTATGTTAATGGTATATTAAATAACAAAGTAAATAAAGATATTCAATCAGAAAGTGGAAGTAGTTTAGGTTATGACTGGTTTAACAAATAGACAAAAAAAGAATAAAGCAAAAAAAGTCATGGAATATTTGGATAAAGTATTTCCTGATGTAGAATGTGAACTAGATTTTTCTAATAATTTGGAATTAGTTATTGCTGTTCTTTTATCTGCTCAGTGTAAAGATGAGTATGTAAATAGAGCAACAGTTGGGTTGTTTGAGAATTATAAGACAATCGATGATTATGCTGATGCTAAGGTGGAAGATATAGAGAAGTATATTCGAACACTAGGGCTTTATAAGGCAAAATCTAAAAATATAGTTGGTATGGCTAATATGTTAAGGGATGTTTACGATTATAAGATTCCACAGACTAGAGAAGAATTAGAAAAACTACCTGGTGTAGGAAGAAAAACTGCAAATGTTGTTCTTTCTGTTGGATTTAATATTCCCGCGATTGCTGTTGATACTCACGTTGAACGAGTAGCGAAAATGTTTGGATTAGCAGATTTAACCGATACGCCACTTCAAGTAGAAAAAAGTCTTATGAGTGTTTTCCCTATGGAAAGTTGGGGGAAAATACATCATCAACTAATTCATTTAGGTCGATATAAACTCCCTGCAAGAGGGGAGCGAACTATTGATCCTGAATTAGAAAAATTATTAGTATTGAAATAAGAGGAGAAGGAATATGTTAATCATATTTATATTAGCGTGTTTTCTAATATTGCTAGATCAACTTAGTAAAAATTTTATAGTTAATCATTTCTCGTTAGGAGAAAGCAAGGAAGTTATAGCAAATTTTTTCAGTATCTCATCTCATAGAAATAGAGGAGCTGCATGGGGGATTCTACAAGATAGTCGTCTATTTTTCTTAGTTGTTACGATTATTTTTGTGGCCATTTTAACATATTATCTATTAAAACAAAAAGATTCTTTATCTGTCTTTGATAAGGGGACATTTGCTTTAATATATGGTGGAGCAATAGGTAATTTTATTGACAGATTAACAAGACATGAGGTTGTTGATTTTCTTGATTTTAGAATATTCGGTTATGATTTTCCTATATTTAATTTAGCAGATTGTTTTATTTGTGTAGGAGTATTATTTTTACTATATAAGATTTACAAAGAAGACGAGAAATAATAATAAAGGGGCTGATCCAAAAGTCCTAAATTTAAACAAAGTGTATATGATAACTCATAGACGCAGTGGTTTATTGATATTTAAATTCGCTTTATAAAAGCTTTTAGATATCTAATAAACTGTGCGGGAGTGACTCGATAAAATCGATTTCTTCAAAATCGCGATTTTTGAGTCACTCCCTCTTTTTTTGTTATAATAAAAGTATATTAGTATAAATTCAAAGGAGTTTTAAATGTATTATTGTACTTATGAAAGCAAAATAGGACTTTTATATTTTATTTCAGACGGTGAAAGTCTTTGTGGGTGTTATTTAAAAAATCAAAAGTATTTTCCTAATGACATAGGTGAATATCTATTAAATGAAGAATTAGATATATTTGTAAAGTCTAAAGATTGGTTAAAAAAATATTTTAATGGTGAGAATCCAAGTATAGATGAAATCCCTTTGAATTTTATTGGGACTGAATTTAGAAAAACAGTATGGGAAGTACTCAAAGAAATATGCTATGGAGAGCTAGTTACATATAAACATATAGCAGAAAAAATTGCTAAGACTAAAGACTTAGAAACTATGTCAGCTCAAGCAGTTGGAGGAGCAGTTGGGCATAATCCATTGTTAATTTTTATTCCATGTCATAGAGTAATAGGGGCAGACGGAAGTTTAACAGGTTATGCTGCCGGTCTTGAAAATAAGAGATTTTTATTAAATCTAGAATCTGATAATAATCATTATTAATTAAAGGATGAAATACCATTCAACAATAGAAGGATATACAAAAATATGGTATAATTAAATAGATTAAATTCTTTTTTAGGAGAAATAAATGAACGATAAAAAAATAGTATTTATGGGAACTCCAAAGTTTGCTGTTCCTGTTTTAGAAATGTTAATAGAAAATTACGGAGTAGATTTAGTAATCACTCAGCCAGATAAAAAAGTTGGTAGAAAGAAAGTACTAACACCACCTCCAGTAAAAGTTGTAGCTTTAGAAAATAATATTAAAGTATTACAACCCGAAAAAATATCAACAGATGAAGAGACTTATAATACATTAAAAGAGTTAAACCCGGATATTATTATAACTGCCGCCTATGGACAACTTGTACCAGAGAAGATTTTAGAAATTCCTAAACATAAGTGCATTAATGTCCATGGATCATTATTACCAAAATTACGTGGAGGAGCACCTATTCAGTATTCAATACTTGAAGACCATGATAAAACAGGTATA
>CAMYEU010000153.1 GCA_947254465.1 uncultured Gemella sp.
TCGTGATATTTTGTATAATATTCCTTATAGAGTATCTAGTTCTACTGATTTTTCTTCTTCTGTAAAAGATAATGAAAAAGTCATAACGACTGGAAAAGTGGAAACTAGGGTAAGTACCCAGTTTTATGGGAATAGAAGAAGTAGGTCTTTTTTTACATTATCAACTTCTTCTGGTAGTATAAAAATAGTATTTTTTAATCAACATTACTTGAAAAAAAACCTAATTGAAGGTAAAGATGTAGTTGTTAAAGGTACGTATAATGCTGCGAATAATACAATAACAGCTTCGAGCGTAAGTTTCAATGTTGTTGATGAAAAGCCAAAAGGTGATACTATTGAAGTCTTTTATCATCTTAAACAAGGTATAACGCAGAAAAAATTTACAAAGCTTGTTGAAGAATCGTTTAATATGATAGATGGTGAAAATATTATACTAGATTTAGTTCCTGAAAATTTTAAAGGAATTTGGAAATTAGATAAGATTTTATATACGCTACATTATCCAAAAAATTCAGAGGAATTTGATAAAGCAAAGAAGATGTTTGCATTTCATGAGTTGTTTAATTACCAGTTAAAATTACAGCTTCAGAATATAAATAGTAGGATAGAGGATAATAGATATTGTGTTGGAGTAAACAATAAAGATATCGATAACTTTAAAAATAGTTTACCTTTTACGCTAACAGGAGCTCAAAGTCGTGTTATTGATGAAATAGTAGATGATTTAAATAATCCTTATAAGATGGACAGATTGTTACAAGGTGATGTTGGTAGTGGTAAAACTGCAGTAGCAGCAGCGACTTTATATGCAACAATAAAAGCAGGTTATCAAACAGCAATTATGGCGCCAACTGAGATATTAGCAAATCAGCATTTTGAAACATTTTTTGAATTCTTTAAAGATTTGAATATCTCTGTAGCTCTTTTGACTAGTAGCACTCCTAAGAAAGATAAAAATACTATTTTAAGTCTACTTGAGGTTGGTGAGATAGAATTATTAATTGGAACTCACTCTTTAATTCAAGAAGATGTAAAATTCAATAATTTAAAATATGTAATTACCGATGAACAACATCGTTTCGGTGTGAAACAACGTCAATTATTAAGCAACAAAGGAGAAGCTGTTAATTCATTAATGATGACAGCAACTCCAATACCACGAAGTTTGGCAATTACTTTAATTACAGATATTAAAGTATCTACAATTGATGAGCTACCGGCTGGTAGAAAAAAAGTTCAGACTTATAAAGCTACTAATAAGAGTTTTTATAAAGTTCTAGATAATATTCGTATGGAACTTGATAATGGAAGACAAGGTTATGTAGTTTGTCCATTAATTGAAGAATCTGAGAAAATGGATCTTCAAAATGTAGAGGAAACATATGAAAATATTAAAAATTATCTACCAGATGGTTATAAAATTGCAATTCTACATGGTAAAATGAATAATAAAGAAAAAGATGCAATTGTAGAGAAGTTTCTAAATAAAGAAATACATATACTTATTTCCACTACTGTAATTGAGGTTGGAGTAAATGTCCCGAATGCTACATTTATGATTATAGTAGATGCTCATCGTTTTGGTCTTGCTACATTACATCAGCTAAGAGGACGTGTAGGAAGAAGTAAGTTTCAATCATATTGTATATTAGTAACTGATTCAAAAAGTGAACGGATAGATATAATGTGTTTAGAAAATGATGGTTTCAAAATTGCAGAATTTGATTTAAAACAACGTGGACCAGGTGATTTTTTTGGAACAAAACAAAGTGGTGTACCAAGTTTTAAAGTTGCTGATCTAATTAATGATGTCGATTTAATGTACCTAGCGAAAAAATTAGCGGTAAAAATTATAGAAGTAACTGATAATAAAGAAAGATTATTACAGTATGTTGGATTAAAAGAAACGATAATATAGGAGGATGCAATGAATAAGAAATTTAAAAATGCTTTTTTGAATGTTCTTATTGTGGTACTGTTATGTACATCAGTAGTATTGATATTCAAAAATCAAATTAGAGAATATTTAACAGGTAATGCCAATGATAAGATTATTACAGCTTACAAAAATAATAAAGGTGAAGTAGATATACCGTGGTGGCAAAAAATGTTTACAGATAATGAGTCAAAAATAAAATTAACTGACTCAATGTTAGGAATTTTAAAAATTGATAGTGTAGATATAGAAGAACCAATCTTCCAAGATGTTACTGAAATCAATTTAATTAATGGAGTAGCAACATCACAAGAACCATCAACTTTAGATGCTCAAAACGTTGTTATCGCAGGACACAGTGTGCAAGGTGTAGGTATAAGATTTAATAACTTAACAAAAATTAAAAATGGTGCTAAAATTCAAATTATTTCAAAAGATAAATTGCGTACATATGAAGTAAATAAACTTTATGATGTAGTACCAACACAAGTTGAAATTTTAGAACAACATGAAAATGAACCGAAAATATTAAAATTATTTACATGTGATAATTTCAATCCACAAACAGGTGAATGGGAAAGTCGATTTGTAGTAGAAGCAAAATTAATAGGAGAAGAAAGCGCATAATATTATGAAAATAGGTATTGATATACTAGGAGTAGATGAACCTAGTAGAATTATTAACTTTGTAAATAGTTATAAAGATGATGAAGTAGAGCTTTATGTATATGGACTTGAAGAAAACTTAAATCAAATAACTAAAACGGAAAATATTATTAAGAATGTTTGTACTGAAGAGGTACTAATGTCTGATGATGCAGCACGTGTTCATAGAAAGAAAAAAGATGCTTCAATGATAAGAATGTTAGCAGATTTAAATAATGACGTCATCGATATAGCAATTTCCGGTGGAAGTACTGGTGCTTTTATGGCTAGTTCGTTATTTATGTTAGGACGTATTGAAGGTATCTCTAAACCAGGGTTGGCTTCATTATTACCGACAAGATCAGAACATAAGTTCTTATTTACAGATTTAGGTGCAAATGTAGAAGCAAAACCAGATGATTTAGTAAACTATGCTAAACTTGGTCAATTATATATGAAATATATCTATAATATAGAAACACCTTCGGTTGTATTACTTAATGTTGGTGTTGAAGAATCAAAAGGTAATAAAGTATATAAAGAGGCACATAAGTTACTTAAAGAAGATATTGCTAACTTTAAAGGAAATATAGAAGCAAGAGAAATTCTTGAACATAAATATGATATAGTTATTGCTGATGGATTTGCTGGGAATATTTTATTGAAATCTATTGAAGGTGTGGCAAGTTCTTTAGGAAAAATGATTAAAGGTATTTTCTTAGAAAATATTATTACGAAAATCTCAGCATTACTGGTAAAAAGCGGAATTTCAAAATTCAAAAAGAAATTTGATTACAGTGAATATGGTGGAGCATTCTTATTAGGAATAAAAAAACCAAGTATAAAAATTCACGGTTCAGCTGATGAAAATGCACTATATTATGCAGTTCAACAAGCAAAACAAATACACAAAACAAAACTTTATGATATAATGATAGAAACGATGGAAAAAGGAGAAACAAATTAATGGCAATTTTCGAAGAAGTAAAAGAAATTATTACTAAGTATATTAAAATAGATGCGGATAAAATTACTTTAGAATCAAGATTAAATGAAGATCTTGATGCTGATTCAATTGATGTTGCTGATGTAGTAATGGATATTGAAGAAAAATACGGATTTGAATTTTCTGATGAAGATGCAGAAAACATCGTTCAAATTAAAGACTTAGTAAAAGTTATTGAAGAAAGAAAATAAAAAATTAATAAGTTCCTAGAGTTTTACAGATTGTAAAGCTCTAGTTTTATTTTGTTTTTTATATGATTAAAAATTTTTTAACTAGTTATAAGTTAAATATGATAAGATAATTTTCAATATTATTTATATCATATGATAATTTACCTATTTAGCTTTTAACTGGTTATAAAATATGATATAATTTATTAGTAAATAAGTAAAAAAGGAGAATAGTTTATATATGGAAATGTTATTTAAACTATTAACTGAACATGTATATATAATATTATTTGTTTCGCTTATCTTGGAATTTGCAGCCTTGCCTCTGCCAGGAGAAACAATGATGGTTGTAGCAGGTGTTATGGCATATAATAATCATGGTAGTTATATAGGGATGATTATAGCGAGTGCTTTAGGTACGGTAATAGCTGTCTCTTATACACATCTGACGCTGCCGACGATATGCAGTGTGTA
>CAMYEU010000154.1 GCA_947254465.1 uncultured Gemella sp.
ATCGTCGGCAGCGTCAGATGTGTATAAGAGACAGGTTTACCCCATCGATAATCATCATCATCCATTTCTGGCAAATCATCATGAACTAGCGAATATGTATGAACTAATTCTATAGCGAGTGCAATATCAAAATAGTTACTATAATCTATACCATAGTACTTAAGTAAATATAAGAATGATAACGGTCTAATTTTCTTGCCATCATTAACCAAAGAATACGAAATTGATTCTTTTAATATTTCTGGAATTTCGAGTTTTTCTATATAGTTTTTTGCATAAGTATTAAGTTTATCTTTATTAGTTTCTATGAAAAGTTTAAAATTATTCATTGTCTTTAAAATCCTTAGTTAGTTTCGCTACTTCTTTTTCGGCATTTTCAATTAATTTATTACAATTCTTTATTAAGTCTATACCTTGTTTGTATCGTTCTAATGAATCTTCTAACGATAACTTTCCAGATTCTAATTCCGCAACAATCTTTTCCAAATTCATTAAACTTGTTTCAAAATTTTCTTTACTCATTACTTAACTCCTTTGTCGGATATATTGTTTACTTTACAATTAAGACTACCATCTACAAGTTGTACTGATATTTCATCACCATTATTAATTCCTTTTACTGTAGTAATTTTCTTATCACCTAAGAAAGCTACAGAATAGCCTTTTTTCATAATATTTAACGGTGAATTAGCTTCCAATTTATTTATTTCATTTGTAAAGTTTTCTTTAAATTTACCTAACAGATTAATATTTAAAAATTTATCCGTCGATGTTTTCAATAAATTCTGTTTATCTTTAACCAATACTTGTAAAGATTTATTTAACTCTTTTTCTAATAATTCAACTTTATTGTTATATTCTAAAAAAACTTTTGAATAATTTTTATAATATGGATTATTTTCACTATTAAGAACCCTAGTTTTGTATGTCTGAAGTATATAATTAATAGTATTAGTTAATTTATCATAATTAAAAGATATTCTATTCTTTATGTCATCTATATTCGGCGTCACTAATTCTGCGGCTGCAGTTGGAGTCGAAGCTCTCCTATCAGAAACGAAATCTGCAAGTGTTGTATCTGTTTCATGCCCAATTCCTGTCACTATCGGTGTTTTACAATTAAAAATTGCCCTGATAACCTCTTCAGTATTAAAACTCCATAAGTCCTCAATTGATCCACCTCCACGCCCTAAAATAATAACGTCATTATTTTCTTCGTCAGCTAGTTTAATATTCCTAACTATGTCTTGGACTGAATTATCACCTTGTACAAGTGTTGAATACACTTTTATTTTGGCAATTGGGAATCGTCTTTGAATAGTTCTAGTAATATCTTGAACGGCTGCTCCTGTTTTCGCAGTTATAACTGCAATACTTTGACTAAAGCTAGGAATTCTCTTCTTATATTGAGGTGAAAATAGTCCTTCTTTCTCAAGTTTTTCTTTCAATTCTAAAAATTTCTGATATAGCTCACCTATTCTATCTTTTTTCATATCAAGAACAACTAAATTTACCTCTCCACGTTTTAAATAAAAATCCACTTTAGTCTTTATAAGTACTGTATCGCCATCTTTAAAATCTTTAGATCTAGCACCGAACCAATTTGCTCGAATTACTGAATTTTCGTCCTTTATTGAAAAGTAAATGTTATTACCATGGGGTTTAAAATTTGATATTTCACCTTTTATATATACTTCACCTAAGTATGGATCTAATTTAAACTTGCGTTCGATATATTTATTTAATGCTGTGACGGTTAGATATGTTTTTTCTTCCACCTAACTTCACCTCTTATTTTGTTGAATTTTCTACAATTCCTTTTAATACTCCATTGATAAATTTATAACTTTCATCTTTTTCACTATATTTTTTTGAAAGTTCAACAGCTTCATTGATTGAAACTTTATAAGGAATATCACTGTATAGTATTTCATATGCAGAAATACGTAAAATTTGTCTATCCATTTTCGAAAGACGTTCTAATTTCCAATCTTTTAAATTATTAGAAATAATTTCATCAATTTCTTCTTTTTTTTCTAATATCTCTGTTAATGTTTTATTAACATAAATACTAGTTGAAATCTCTTCTTGTTCTAAATCTAAAAGTTCTATAAAATCTAATTCTGTATTTTCAACTTGAAATAAAATTTTAAAAACTGCTTCTCTAAGTTCGTGTCTGCTCTTCATTTATATCTCCTAAATTAAAAATCAATTCCTATAATATTAACATTAACTGTTTTAGTATTAATTTCTGTCATATTAAAAATAGAATTTCTAATATTTTCTTGAATTTTTCTTGCTGTTTTAGTTACTGAATATCCAGCTTTTAAGTTACAGTATACATCAATAATTAATTCTGTACCTACAAATTCTAATTCAACTCCACGTGAGTATACTTTTTTTCCTAGTAATTTAGAAACCCCCTCTACCTCAGTCGTTGCAATATTAGCGATAACTTCTAATGCACTTGGGTTGATTTCTACTTTTCCTAATTTTTTTGTTTCCATTTACTTATCCTCCAAAATTATATTTAATATTAAAACAATCTAATATTAAATTATTATTTGTCCATAATAATCCTATTAATTATACCATATTTTCAGAGAAAAAGGGAGAGATTACCTAAAAATAGTTGTTCTTGAACATACTATTTCCATAGGTAATCCCTTCCTTATGATTTATGTATCAGTAATTAAATACTAGCTAATAATTCATTAAATGCTTTATCGATATTATCTTTATTTTTAGCTCCTGCTTGAGCCATATCTGGACGTCCACCACCACGTCCTTCACATACTGTAGCTAGCACGTTTACTAGTTTTCCAGCATTGTATTTATCAGTGATAGCTTTATCTACAGCTACTACGAAGTTTACTTTATCTTCATTTACTGAAGCAAAAGCAATAACATAATTTTCTAATTTTGATTTAGCGTTATCTACAAGTTGTTTTAAGTGATTCATATTTTCAGATTCAACGACACTTGTCAGTACGTTAACACCATTAACTTCTTTAATATTATTTACTAAGTTATTTAATTCAGCATTAGCAATTTTTTGTTGTAAACTTTCTTTTTCTTTAGATAGTTTCTTAATATCAGATTGTAATGCAGATACTTTTTCTACTACATTTGAAGCATTAGCTTTTGTTAATTTCTCAACAGAACGTAAAGTTTCTTCTTGTTCTCTTAGATACTCGTATGCAGCTTTTCCTGTTAAAGCTTCAATTCTACGAACCCCTGCCGCTACACCTGATTCAGAAACAATCTTGAAGATACCTACTTCAGCACTGTTAGCGTTGTGAGTTCCTCCACATAGTTCGATAGAGTAATCTCCGATAGAAACAACACGTACAACATCACCATATTTTTCACCGAATAATGCTTGAGCTCCAAGTTTTCTAGCTTCAGCTATAGGCATCTCTTCTGTTTTGATTTCTAATGCATTCCAAATTTGTTTATTTACTTCTTGCTCTACTTTTTCAATTTCTTCTTTCGTAAGTGGAGCAAAGTGAGTTATATCGAATCTTAATTTTTCATCAGTTACTAAAGATCCTGCTTGTTTAATGTGAGCTCCAACTTCATGACGAAGTGCTTCGTTTAATAAGTGAGTTGCAGTATGGTTTTTCTCAATATTTAATCTATAAGCTCTATCAACTTCTAGTTTGTATTCTTTACCAACTACTAATTCACCCTCTACCACTTTAATTAAATGAATATGACGTTTATCAGGAAGTTTCTTAACATCGATAACTTCGCCTTTGAATCCATCTGCTAATACTAAACCTCTATCGGCCACTTGACCTCCACTTTCTGCATAGAATGGAGTTTTTTCAAATACAACTTTTACATTTTCTACGCCTGTATAGTTTTCTAATAAATTATCGTTTTCATCAACTATAGCTAATAATTTACTTTCGTCAGTAAGTTTAGTGTATCCAGTAAATTCACTATTCCCAACGATTCTATTATATAAGTCAGATTGTACTTGCATTGAAGAATCTTCTTGACGTGATGAACGAGCACGCTCTTTTTGTTTTTCCATTTCTTCATTAAATCCATCAATATCTACAGTTAATCCTAATTCTTCAGCATACTCTTCTGTCTGTCTCTTATACACATCTCCGAGCCCACGAGACATCTCAGGATCTCG
>CAMYEU010000155.1 GCA_947254465.1 uncultured Gemella sp.
CTGTAAGACCTGTACGTCCTCCATTTGCAACCCCTGCTGAAGATTCAATATAAGCTGATGTTGGTGTAGTTCCAAATAATGATCCTGCTAATGAAGCAAATGAATCAGCTAATAAAGCTTCTTTTGCTCTTTCCATTTTTCCATTTTTAACTAATCCTGCTTGCGTAGTTACGGCAACCATTGTACCTGTTGTGTCAAATAATGTTACCATTAAGAATGTGAATACTATTCCGTATAATCCTAACTGTAAGGCATTAATACTTTCACTGACTGGATTGTATAATAAACTTAAATCCATGTGAGGAATACCGAATACTTTTTCAACTTTTAACATTCCTGTAAAGTATGAAATAATCGCAACTACTGCCATTCCTATGAAAATAGCTCCTTTTACTTCTAAAGCTAATAAAACAAGGATAATAAAGATACCTAAGATTGTCATATAAGCTACTGGATTTTTTAAATCCCCTAGTGAAAGGATCGTATGTGGATTAGCTACAATAAGAGCAGAGTTTTTAAGCCCTAAGAATGCGATAAATAATCCAATTGCTGCTGAAATCCCATGTCTTAAATTATTTGGAATTGAATCAATTAAACTCTCACGGAATTTTGTTGCTGATAATATTACAAAAATAACAGCTCCTAAAAAACACGTTGCTAATAAAGTTTTATAGTTATAACCTGATGTTGCAGCTAGTGTTGCGAAATACGAGTTTATACCCATACCAGGTGCAACTACTATTGGATAGTTTGCTGCTAATGCCATAATTAAAGTACCGACTAAAATCGCGATTATTGTCGCTGTAAATACTCTATCTAATGGAATACCTGCTGCTGATAGTACAGCTGGATTTACTACTAAAATATAACTCATAGAGAAAAATGTAATTAAACCAGAGACTACTTCAGTTCTGGTATTAGTATTATTCTCCTTTAATTTAAAAAGACGTTCTAGCATAAATAGAAAATTCTCCTTAGTTTTTATTAATGCCGAAGCACATAAATAATAATAAATCTTTTAAAAATAAAAGTCAAGAGTTTTTTATATTAAAGTTCATATTTTATATGGATATCTCATCTTTTATATCCATTTCCAATATAATATACCCTATTACTTCAAAAAATAATAGGGTTTACATAAATAAACATTCGTTATAACCGAACTTTGGATTTATTTTTATCCATGAAAATCCGACTAAAATAAATAAAAAATTCTTTAAACACTATACTATCATAACTAAGTATAATCATTTAAAGAACTTTTTTTATTATTCTTTCTCATAGGGAATAACTCCCATTAATTTTAACAATTTGTCCCATTCAAAAAGCATCTGCAAAGCATATAGTGCTAAAAATAGATAAAACATCTTTGTAATTGGAAAATCATGATATTCTAAAAAGAAAAATTTCAGAAAAATTACAAATAATAGTGAAACAGCAGCTATCTTAAAATGTTTTTCCCCTGATACTTTAACATTTAAAAATATAATAACAATAGGAAATAAACTCAATCTTGCTAAATTTTCTAGTATATCCATAATACTACCTCCACATAATATAATTCGTATCCTTCATTTATAACACCTCTATACTAGCTCCTATTATATCAAAGAGTTAACACAATGTAAAACGTTTACATTTTTGGTGCATATAATATAAAATAATATCACTAAAGAATCCTTTAAATTCCTTAGTGATATTTACTATATTATAATATTTTCGAGAAGAACTCTTTTGTTCTTTCTTCTTTTGGATTATCGAATATTTCCGATGGAGTTCCTTCTTCTAATACTACTCCCCCATCCATAAATATTACTTTATCAGCAACTTCTTTTGCGAAATTCATTTCGTGAGTAACTATTAGCATAGTTAATCCTTCTTCTGATAATTCTTTGATAACATCTAGTACTTCTTTTACCATCTCTGGATCAAGAGCACTAGTAGGCTCATCGAATAGTAATACTTCTGGTGAATTAGCTAAGGCACGTGCGATTGCTACACGTTGTTTTTGCCCACCTGAAAGACTACTTGGATAAACGTCCTTTTTATCTTCTAATCCTACACGTTTTAGCAACTCAATTGCTTTTTTCTCAATGTTTTCAGCAGTGTCATCACCGAACGTTTTTGGAGCAAGTGTAATATTTTCTAATACACTCATATTTGGGAATAGGTTAAAGTTTTGGAATACCATTCCTACTTTTTTTCTATATTTATTGATATTTTGTTTTGTAATATCTTCTCCGTTGTATAAGATTTGTCCACTTGTAGGTGTTTCTAGTAAGTTTACACAACGTAATGCTGTACTCTTACCACTACCACTCGAACCTAAAATTACGATTTTCTCCCCTTTTTCAACACTGATGTTTACACCTTTTAATACTTCTAATTTTCCGAATTTCTTATGTAAATCTTTTATTTCTAATAACAATTTCTTCACCTACTTCGTTAATTTTTTCTCTAAACGTTTTACCAATAGTGATAATATTGATGTAATTATAAAATATATTGCAGCTGCTACTAAGTATGGACCAAACGTTTGGTATGTGGCATTTTTTACAGTGTTTGCTGTAAACATGATGTCTGCTACTCCTACAAAGTAAACTATTGAAGATTCTTTTACTAGTGAAATAAACTCATTACCTAAAGCTGGTAAGCTATTTTTTAGTGCTTGAGGTAAAATGATTAATCTCATAGTTTGGAAGTAACTCAATCCTAAAGAACGTCCTGCTTCCATTTGTCCTTTATCAATCGCTAAAATTCCTGAACGGAATATTTCACTAACATATGCTCCAGAGTTAATTGAAAGAGCAATTATCGCTGACATAAATGGCGTGAATGAAATACCAATTTCTGGTAGTGCGAAATAGATAATCATAATTTGCACTAGTATTGGTGTATTTCTAATAATTTCTACATATATTGCTGCAATTACATTAAGCACTTTAAAAGTACTAATTTTTGCTAAACATATTACAATTCCAAGTATTAATCCTACTAATAAAGCTATAAGTGAAACTTTTAAAGTTGTTACCGTAGCTTCTAAATACGTTGTGTAATAATTTGGAAGAAAATCAAACATTCTATTTTATACCTCTCTTTTATTCGCTTTGTGCAGCAACTTTAGCATATTTATCAAGTTCTTTTTCAAATGCTTTTTGATCTTGAATTTCTTTAATTACTGCGTTTACTTGTTCTAATAATTCTTTGTTACTATCATTTTTTCCTTTTTTGAAGGCAATTGCCATACCAGTTGCTTCTGGATCGTTATCTGCAGTAAATGTACTAATTTTAATATCAGTGTATTTGTTCATCGCAATTTTTGCAACGTCATCTGGAATTAATACTGCATCAATTTTTTTGTTTTTAAGATCTTGTAATAAGCTTGGTACATCAGTTAAAGCTTGGATATTTTTATCATCCATTTTTAGTTGTTCTTTAGCATAAGTTTCATATGTTGAACCTTTTTGAACACCGATTTTTTTGTTTTTAAGATCAACTACAGATTTGATTTCTTCACTATCTTTATTTACTACGAAAATACCTTTACTTGTGTAATAAACATCTGAGAAATCAACTGCTTTTTTTCTTTCCTCTGTTGGGTTAACTCCAGAGATTACCATGTCAACTTTATTAGCATTTAATGCTGCGATTAATGAATCGAATGCCATTTGTTGAATTTCAACTTGAACACCTAATTTTTTAGCAACTTGCTCTGCCAAGTAAATATCAGCACCAACAACTTTTTTATTATCATTTTCTGTTGTTAAAAACTCATACGGAGGATAGTCTGGAGAAACTCCTAATACTATTTTATTTTTCTCTTTAACTTCTTGTAATTTGTTTTTTGTGTTGCTACTTGAGCATGCTGTTAATGTAACTACTGTAATAATTGATGTAATGAATAATAATAATTTTTTCATCGTCTTGTCTCCTTTTTTCTTTATTATATTATATAATGTTAGAAAAGAACAAATTATAAATAAAAAAACTCTTTGCAGCTAGTTATCCTAGCTACAAAGAGACGAATTTTCGCGGTGCCACTCTTTTTGATATACTAAATCTAAGAAATATACCTGTCTCTTATACACATCTCCGAGCCCACGAGACATCTCAGG
>CAMYEU010000156.1 GCA_947254465.1 uncultured Gemella sp.
TATCATTATAGGTACACCAACACGTGTATTAGAATTAGATAGAGCAAGTGCTTTAGCTATTAAAGAAGTTGAGAGTCTTGTAATCGATGAATGTGACATGATGATTGATTTAGGGTTCATGGAAGATGTTGATAAAATTTCTAAAAGAGCAGCTGAAAATTGTCAATTTTTAGTATTCTCAGCAACTATTCCAACACAAATGAATCACTTCTTAAAAAAATATCTGAAAAATGCACAATATATCGAAGTTGATAATGCAAAATTTGGAAAAATTGAATATATTTTAATTCCAGAGAAAAGTTCATCTCGTTTAGAAAAATTACACGAAATTACTACAGTTATTAATCCATATTTAGCACTTATCTTTGCTAATAAGAAAACTGAAGTTGAAGAAGTAAGTAGCTATCTTATTTCAAAAGGATTAAATGTAGGTGTTCTACACGGAGATTTAACACCGCGTGAACGTAAACAAATGCAAAGAAGAATTAACAACTTAGATTTCACTTATGTTGTTGCAAGTGATCTAATGAGTCGTGGAATTGACATTGAAGGAGTGAGTCATGTAATTAACTTCAATATTCCTAATGATTTAGACTTCTTTATTCATAGAGCAGGACGAACTGGACGTGCAGGATTAAGTGGAGACTGTATTACAATTTACAACAATAAAGATGAAGAAAAATTACAAGATTTAGAAAAACGTGGAATTGAATTTAATCACCAAGATATTAGAAATGGTGAATTCGTTGAGGCTAAAGATAGAAATAAACGTCAAAGTAGAAAGAAAGTTGTAGCTGATCATAACTTAACTGAGAAATTAAAATCAAAAGTAAAAGTTTCTAAAAAAGTTAAACCGGGTTATAAGAAAAAATACAAATATAAAATGGATAAACTTAAACAAAAAGAAAGAAGAAAATTTGCTAAACGTAGCAATAAGGCGAATAGAGGTAAATAATGAAGAACTTGAAAATTGGATCACATGTATCAATGTCTGGAAAAGAAATGATGCTTGGTTCTGTAAAAGAAGCGGCTAGTTATAATAGTGATACATTCATGATTTATACTGGAGCTCCTCAAAATACTAGAAGAAAAGCGATAGATGAACTACGTATTGAAGAAGCTCATAAGCTAATGAAAGAAAAAAATATTAGTGATATTGTAGTACATGCACCTTATATTATTAATTTAGCAAACACTATTAAACCAGATATTTACCAACTTGCAGTTGATTTCCTAAGGTTAGAAATTGAAAGAACTGAGAAAATTGGTGCTAAAAATATCGTTCTACACCCAGGGTCACACGTTAAGGCGGGAGCTGATGTAGGTATAGCAAGTATTGTTAAAGGATTAAATGAAGTTTTAATAAAAGATATGAAACCTAATATTGCTCTAGAAGTAATGGCAGGAAAAGGTAGTGAATGTGGAAGAACATTTGACGAAATTGCTCAAATTATTGATGGAGTTACACTAAATGAGAAACTAACAGTAACTTTTGATACTTGTCACGTTTTTGAAGGTGGTTATGATATAGTTAATGATTTAGATGGGGTACTAACTGAGTTTGATAAGATAGTAGGATTAGATAGAATTCAAGTACTACATATTAATGACAGTAAAAATACATTAGGTGCACATAAAGATCGTCATGAAAATATCGGATACGGTGGTATTGGATTTGATGCAATTAATAGAATTGTTCACCTAGAGGAATTCGCTAATATTCCTAAAATTTTAGAAACACCTTGGTATGGAGAAAAGAAAGATATTGCCCCTTACAAAGATGAAATTGCAATGTTAAGAAATAAGACGTTTGTGGACTTTAAAAAATAATTAGTACAGGAGGTTACTTATGAAAATATCAGAAGAAAAAGTCGATAAGATAATGAAACTTTTAAAAGAAAAAGGATATAAATATACTGAGAAGAGAAAAGCTATGGTTGAGCTTTTAGTAAATGAGGATAGATATATAAATGCAAAATATGTCTCTGAGACTCTTGGAAAGATGTATCCTGGACTTAGTTTTGATACAATCTATAGAAATCTAAGTACTTATGAAGAATTGGGAATTTTAGAAACAACTGAAATAAAAGGTGAAAAATATTTTAAGATAGGATGTTTAGAAACTGATCACCATCATCACCACCATATATGTTTAAGTTGCGGTAAAGCCAAAATAATTCATGTCCATGTATGTGATAATTTAGAAATAGAAGAATTGAAAGGTTATCAAATTAATGGTCATAAATTTGAGGTTTATGGTTTGTGTCCAGATTGTTTGAAAAAAGAGGATAAGAAATAATGTTTGAAGGCATTTTACCAATTTACAAAGAACGTGGAATTACAAGTCACGATGTTGTTTTTAAGGCAAGAAAAATTCTTCAAATGAAAAAGATTGGGCATTCGGGCACATTAGATCCTGAAGTTGATGGAGTATTATTACTGTTGCTTGGTGGAGCTACAAAAGTAAGTGATTATGCCATGGATTTAGGGAAAAGCTATAGAGCAGAAGTTTGCCTAGGTCTTAAGACTACTACTGAAGATTTTACTGGTGAAGTAATAGAAGAATGTAAAGTAAGTGATATTAACATTAATGAGATAAAGGAGATTTTATCTTCAATGATTGGTGAGATAGAACAAACTCCACCGATATATTCTGCAATTAAAGTTAATGGTAGAAAACTTTATGAGTATGCTAGAAGAGGTCAATTTGATGTAGAAATTCCAACGAGAAAAGTTAACATTTATGATATTTCATTTATAGAAAACAGTGAGTATTATAAAGATGATAAGTTTTATTTTTCAATTGATATAAGCTGTGGTAAAGGAACGTATGTTCGAACTATAGCTACAAGTATTGGGGAAAAATTAAATTTACCTAGTACGATAAGTAAGTTAACAAGAACTAGAAGCGGTGAGATAACTTTGGAAAAGTGTTTGAAGTTATCAGAAGTTGAACAAAAAGTTCAAGAAGGGAACTTGGAGCAAAGCCTTTTAAGAAAAGAATATGCTCTTGAGGAGTTTCAATTTGTTGAAATACCGAAATTTAGAGCGAAGCAAGTAATGAATGGATTAAGATTTAGAAAAAATCAATTTCCAGATTACGATTTTACAGATGGAATAGTTTTTACATATGAGAATGAGGCAATTGCAATTTATCATTTAAAAGATAAAGAAGATGAATTATTATCAGTAAAAACGACATTTCCAAAAATAATAGAGTAGGTAGATGAAGATGGAAATATTTAATATTTCAGATATTAGTAATATTAAGGAAGAAAATAAAAAGAGAGTTGCAGCATTAGGATTTTTTGATGGTATTCATAAAGCTCATCAAAGTATAATAGGGCGTGCTGTAGAAGCGGCAGAAAAAGGTTATATATCTGCAGTAATTACTTTAGATAAAAGTCCAAAGGAATATTTTGGAAAAACTAGTGAGGAATCTCTTACACCAACTAATAAGAAAAACGAACTGTTAGAAAATCTTGGTGTAAATGAGGTGTACTATCTAGAATTTAATGAGAAATTACAAAATTTATCGGCTGAAGAATTTATAAATAATATCCTGAAAAAATTAAATGTAGAAAAAGTTTTTTGTGGATTTGATTATAGATTTGGTTTTAAAGGATTGGGAACACCAGATTTGATAAAAGATAGTGGTATAGAAGTAACTGTTCAAGAAAAAGAAAAAATAGATGGGGAGAAAATATCTACGACGGTATTAAAAGAATTCGTTAGAAAAGGTGAATTCCCAAAATATAAAAAATATACAGGAAGATTTTATTCTATTTCTGGTTTAGTAGTGAAAGGTAGGCAACTAGGAAGAACAATTAATTTTCCGACGGCTAATCTTGAATTGGATGGTAAATATCTATTACCTGATACGAATGGTGTCTATATAACTAAGATTAAAGTTAATAATAAGATTTATAAATCAGTTACAAATATTGGTTATAACCCAACAGTATCAGATGAAAAAAATAAAAAATTTATAGAAACACATATTTTAGAATTTGATGAAGATATTTATGGAGAAAAAATAGAAATTTACTTCTATGAATTTTTACGAAAAGAACAAAAATTTGA
>CAMYEU010000157.1 GCA_947254465.1 uncultured Gemella sp.
CACACTGCATATCGTCGGCAGCGTCAGATGTGTATAAGAGACAGGATTTATGTTGATATAACAACAGGTGAGCCATTATTCTCTTCAAAAGACAAATTTAAGTCGCACTGTGGTTGGCCAAGTTTTTCAAAACCTATAGAAAAAGAAGTTACTAGATACTATAAAGATAATTCACATCTTGTAGAAAGAATTGAAGTTAGAAGTAGAGTTGGAGACGCTCATTTAGGTCATGTATTTCCAGATGGCCCAAGTGAATTAGGGGGGCTTAGATATTGTATAAATAGCGCTTCTATAAGGTTTATTAAGAAAGAAGACTTAGAAAGAGAAGGATATAAAGACCTCTTGAAGTTATTTAACGAATAATAGGTATAAAGGAGTAATTGATAGAACATATCAATCACTCCTTTTATTTAGTAAAAAAATATGATATTTTTAATTTATGTTTATTAAATAATTCTAAAGTAAAAAGTGACAGTATAATAACAGTTTTTTTAGAGATTTAGAATATCAATAAAGTTAAAAAACTTTTAGGTTAACGTTTTCGTTGTTTTTACAATAATGTTTTCAGAAAGATGTAATAATATATTACTATAAATTTAATGTTTCATGATATGTTTAATATTTCTGTATTAGTACTGCAGTTCACAAAATGTACACAATTTGAATAAGAAAAATATTGTCTTAGTAATATGTATGCGGTACACTAAGAGTGTAACAAATAGTTTAATTAATAAATTTATTTATCACATATATAATAAAAAATTTAAGGAGTGACATTAATATGACAACAGTTGCAGAAAAAAAAGCATTCGTTGGTGGTAAATGGCAAACAGAGGTAGATTTAGTAGATTTCATTAAATCTAATTATACTGAATATAGAGGAGATGCATCTTTCCTTGCAGGGCCAACAGAAGCAACTACTAAATTAGTAGAAAAATTCAATGATTTAATGCGTCAAGAACGTTTAGCTGGTGGAACATTAGATATGGATACTAGCATTCCTTCAACTATCCTTTCTCACGGACCTGGATATATTGAAAAAGATTTAGAACAAGTTGTTGGATTACAAACTGATAAACCACTTAAACGTGCGTTAATGACATTTGGTGGTATTAACATGGCTGTTAACAGCTGTAAAGCATACGGATATGAAGTAGATGAAGAAGTTATTAAAATCTTCACTGACTACCGTAAAACTCACAACCAAGGTGTGTTTGATGCATATACTCCAGAAATGCGTTTAGTAAGAAAATCTGGTGTAATTACTGGTCTTCCAGATGCATACGGACGTGGTCGTATTATCGGGGATTACCGTCGTGTAGCTTTATATGGTGTTGACCAACTTATCGCTTGGAAAAAAGAAGATTTAGCTCAAATCGGAGCTGATGGTGTTATGACTGAGCACGTTATTCGTGATCGTGAAGAAGTTAACGAACAAATTCGTGCTTTAGGTGAATTAAAAGAATTAGCTAAAATCTACGGATTCGATATTTCTGAACCAGCTACAAATGCTAAAGAAGCAGTTCAATGGTTATACTTCGGTTACTTAGCAGCTATCAAACAACAAAACGGTGCTGCAATGTCAATCGGTAACATTGCTACATTCTTAGATATTTATATCGAAAGAGATTTACAAGATGGAACAATTAACGAATCTCAAGCTCAAGAATTAATTGACCACTTAGTATTAAAATTACGTTGCGTTAAATTCGCTCGTACTCCAGAATATAATCAATTATTCTCAGGTGACCCAATTTGGGCTACACTAATCGTAGGTGAAATGTTAGACGCTGAAAGATCATTAGTAACTAAAACTGACTTCCGTTTCATCCACACATTAGATAACATGGGTAACTCTCCAGAACCAAACTTAACTATTCTTTGGTCTTCTAAATTACCAACTGGATTTAAAGAGTTCTGTTCTGAATCTTCAATTAACCACAGTGCTATCCAATATGAAAGTGATGAATTATTAGCAGACTTCTTAGGAACTTGTGATAAATCTATCGCATGTTGTGTAAGTGGTATGACTACTGGTAAAGATATGCAATTCTTTGGAGCTCGTGCTAACTTAGCTAAAGCTTTATTATACACAATCAACGGTGGACGTGATGAAAAATTAGGAATCCAAGTTGGACCAAAAACAGAACCTCTACGTGGTGTATTAAATTACGACGAAGTTTGGGCTAAATTCGATGTATTTATGGACTGGTTATGTAAATTATACATCAATACATTAAATGTAATTCACTACATGCATGATAAATATTCTTACGAAAGCTTAGAAATGGCATTACATGATACTAAAGTTAGAAGATTCATGGCAACTGGTATCGCTGGATTCTCAGTAGCAGTAGATAGTTTATCAGCTATTAAATATGCTAAAGTAACTCCAATTGAAGATGAAACTGGATTAGCTGTAGATTACAAAGTTGAAGGTGAATTCCCAACATTCGGTAACAACGATGATCGTGCAGATGAAATCGCTGTTGAATTATTAAAAACATTCATGACTAAACTTAAAAAACATCCAACTTACCGTGCAGATGAAACTACAACATCTATCTTAACTATTACTTCTAACGTAGTATACGGTAAAAAAACTGGTAACACTCCAGATGGACGTCGTGCAGGAGAACCATTCTCTCCAGGGGCTAACCCAATGAACGGACGTGACCAAAGTGGAGCTCTAGCTTGCTTAAGCTCAGTAGCTAAACTACCATATGAATACAGCCGTGATGGAATCAGCTTAACTGCTGCATTCACACCAAACTCATTAGGTAAAACTAAACAAGATCAAATTAAAAACTTAACAGCAATGATGGATGGATATTTCAGAAAAGGTGGTTACCACTTAAATACTAACGTATTTAATAAAGAAACATTACTTAAAGTAATTGAATCTCCAGAAGATTATCCAAACTTTACAATTCGTGTATCAGGATACGCTGTACGTTTAATCAGTTTAACTCCAGAACAACAACGTGACGTATTAAGCCGTACAATGCACCAATTCATGTAATTAAGTAAATAGTTGAAAGAAGGTGGAGGCTTATAGCCTCCACTTTTTTAGATTAAAAAGAATCATAAAAGTGTTTACAGAATAACAATGTATACGATATAATATAACTATAAACTGGCTAAAGGAGGAAATCGCATATGGAAATGGAAAAAGTAGAAGGAAGTCCTGTTGAAGAAAAAAAAGAATTAACAGCTAATATTCACTCGGTGGAATCATTTGGTAATGTTGATGGTCCTGGAATTAGATATGTAGTATTCTTTCAAGGATGTATGTTAAGATGTAAATATTGCCATAATCCAGATACATGGAAAATGCATAATCCTGATGCTAAAGTTATGACAGTAGATCAACTAACGAAAGAAATAGTGAAGTATCGAGAATTTTTTGAAGCGAGTGAAGGTGGAGGAGTCACAGTAAGTGGTGGAGAATCGCTTTTACAGATTGATTTTGTTTTAGAACTATTTAGAAAACTAAAAAAACTAGGTATTAATACATGTGTTGATACTTGTGGTGGATTTTATGTGAATACACCAAGTATGAATGAAAAAGTATTAGAGCTTATTTCTTTAACGGATTTATTCTTAGTAGACTTAAAACATATTGATGATGAACAACATTTACGTTTGACAAAACGTACGAATAAAAATATTATTCAATTTACTAATTTTTTAAGTAATCATGGTGCTAAAATGTGGATAAGACATGTCCTCGTACCAAAATGGACTGATGATGATTATTATTTAAAAAAATTACGTGAATATATAGATACATTACAAGGAGTCGAGCGTGTAGAAGTATTACCTTATCATGATATGGCTAAATTTAAATATAAAGAACTAGGAATAGAATATGAATTAAATGATATTAATCCACCGACAAAAGATAGAATTAAGAATGCTATTGATATCTTAGGGGCAAGGGATGATATAAGTTAATAAAAAATGAGTAGTTTCTGTCTCTTATACACATCTCCGAGCCCACGAGACATCTCAGGATC
>CAMYEU010000158.1 GCA_947254465.1 uncultured Gemella sp.
AAGATTTAAAACAAATAGTAATTTTTAATATCGTAATTTCTCTTGGAGTTATGGTTTGCGGAACTGCAACACTGAATACTTTCGGTGTTAAAGGTGCTTTATTCTATGCAGTAAACGACATATTACTAAAGGCTGCATTATTCATAGTTGTTGGATTAATAATTTACGTTAGCGGAGTCAAATATCTCCAAAAATGTGGTTTAATCAATAAATACCCTCTTCTTGGTTGGATATATTTCATTATAGTTCTTTCATTAGCAGGGGTTCCACCATTCAGTGGATTCTATGGTAAAGCACTAATAATTAAAGGTTTAGTTACAAATAATAATACATTTATTGCTATATTAGTAGCATTATCTGGATTGGTTGTATTTTACTCTTTAATTAGAATATTCTTAAATGTATTCTACGATAATATCAATAAGAGTTTAATTTTAAAACCTCTTCCTAAAGGGATTCAAATTCCTCTTATCGCTATCGTAGCAATAGCACTTATTATCGGAGTAAGCACTAATCTATTAGATGGTTTTTTCGATAAAGGGATACAAATGGTACTTAATCCACAACACTATATTGACTTAGTACTTAAGAAAGGAGCATAATTATGGCACTACAATTTTTAATTAATATATTAGTTGGTGTAATATGGATGTTCTTTTCAGGAAGTTATAATTCTGAATATTTTGCAGTAGGTTTTTTCTGGGGAATGGTTCTTCTATTCATCTTCAGAAAAACATTCATTAAAAATATTTTAGGAGAACAACTATACTACATTTATGTTTACAAATGGATAAAATTAATCTTAATGTTCTTGTTTGAATTATTAAAAGCAGATATAAATGTTTTAAAATTAATGTTCAAAAAAGATCTTGATGTTAACCCTGTTATTTTTGAATATCCTTTAGAAGTAACAAAAAATTGGCAAATTACACTACTTGCCAATATGATAACTTTAACACCAGGTACACTTACAGTCAATGTTGGTCATGATAATAAAACACTTCATATTCATTGCCTTGATACTAATGATATTCCTGGTGAGATTGAAGGTATAAAAAATAGTTTTGAAAAAGCAATACTGGAGGTTGATTTAAATGGATAAAGTATTAGACTATTCAATTTTACTAGGTATATTCGCTAGTATTGCCATGATATTATTCTTATTAATTTATATCGTTAAGAAACCAAGCATATTCGATAAATTAATCGCAAGTGACCTACTTGCTATGCCGCTTATGTGCTTAATAGTTTTAGTTAGTATGTACTATAAAACTTTTTCTTATATTTCACTTATACTTATTATAGCTATTATATGTTTAGTAGGTACAGTTGTTACCGCTAGATTCTTAGCTAAAAAGGAGGTCTTTAGTGATGATACTAAATAGTATTTTAGATATTATTATTATACTTCTAATTTTAATCGCAGTAATAGCAATGCTATCAACGGTAATTGGCTTCATTAGATTACCTGATGAAATGACAAAAATACATGCCGCTGGAGTTACAGGATCTTTCGCTGTTGAGTTAATTCTTATAGCTGGATTTATCTATTTTTATAGATACTTAAATGTTTTTGAATTTAAATTCTTATTAGCAATAGTATTCTTATTTCTAGCAGCTCCTGTTTCTGCTCATATGATTTCTATAAGCGCTATTATATATAATAAAAAAGTATATTCTAAAAATAATAAGGATGAAGCTAAAAAAGTACTAGACGATATTAAAAAACTAAATAAATAAACTAAAAGAGGAATGTTTTTTATAAACCATTCCTCTTTTAGTTTTTATAGAGTTAAATATACTCACTCATTTAATTTTTGAAGATTTAAAATAAAGATGCTAACTTCCACAAAACACTTTCATAATTGACTAATACCCCTAGACCTTGACTTATTTTGTTTTATATAGTAATATTCATATAGATTATAAAACAAGGAGTCATTTTTTTATGAGAAAATATTTTGGAACTGACGGTATTCGTGGTATTGCAGGAGAATCACTAACAGCCGATTTGAGTTTTAAAGTAGGTAAAGCTCTTGGTAAGTTACTAACTGAAAAAAAAGAGCATCCAAAAGTAGTAATTGGTAGAGATACTAGAATTTCATGCGACATGATTGAACACGCACTAACAGCAGGTCTTACTAGTACTGGTGTTAACGTAATGACAGTTGGTACTATACCTACTCCTGCAATTGCTTATCTAACAAAAACAATCGAAACTGATAGCGGAATTATGATTTCTGCTTCTCACAATCCTTATCAAGATAATGGAATTAAAATTTTTGGTCCCGATGGTTTCAAACTTACAGATGAACAAGAATTAGAAATTGAATCGCTAATTGATAACCCAGATCAAATTAAAAAAGCAAGTTTTGAAAAAATTGGAAAATTATATAGTGGTAGCGAATTAAGTCAAAAATATGTTCAACATATTAAACAATCAATTTCTGGAGATTTATCTGGTATAAAGATTGCTTTAGATTGTGCAAATGGAGCCACTACTGGTGTTGCACCTTACATCTTCGGTGACTTAGAAGCTGATATTGAAACTATCGGTTGTCAACCAAACGGTATCAATATCAACGACAATGTTGGGTCTACAAAAATTGATACAATATCTGCATTTGTAAAAGAAAATAACGTTGATGTAGGATTTGCCTTTGATGGAGATGGTGATAGAGTTTTAGCCGTGGATGCTAGAGGAAATATTGTAGATGGTGATAAAATCATGTTCATTCTTGCTAAACATCTTAAAGAACAAGATGAATTAAAAGATAACATGGTAGTTTCTACAGTTATGAGTAATATTGGTTTCTATAAAGCTATTGAGGAAAATGGTCTTCAATCAGTTAAAACAGCTGTTGGAGATAGGTATGTTGTAGAAGAAATGAGAAAAAATGATTATTCACTGGGTGGTGAACAGTCAGGACATATAGTATTAATGAACTATGCCACTACTGGAGATGGTATTCTAACAGCTGTTAAACTTGCTAATATTATAAAATCTACAGGAAAATCTCTTGAGGAATTAGCATCAGAAGTTAGTATCTATCCACAAAAATTAGTAAATATCAAAGTAGTAGATAAAAAAGCTGCTATGGAAGATTCTGAAATTTTAGCAGAATGTGAAAAAGTTGAAAAAGAACTTGAAGGAAACGGTCGTATTTTACTACGTGCTTCTGGTACAGAAAATCTTATTCGTGTTATGGTAGAAGCAAGCAGTGATGAACTTACAGATAAATACTGTGAACAAGTAGCTAAAATCGTCCGAGAAAAATTTGAAGTGAAATAAATTTCTATATAATATATTGATACCCCTTTTACTGATTTGTTCAGTAAAAGGGGTATCAATATATTATATAGTTTTAAATTTATAGAAGATTATTCATACTCTTCGGTTTCACTAGACAATGCAATTCGCACTGATTAAAAGAATTACTTATCATTCGAAATATATATAATACTGTAGATTAATATTATTATATTACTCAAAAATAAAACCCTCTACATAATATAAAATTACGTCCCATTTTCTAAACTTATTATATTATAGGTGTTCTAAATTTTGAAGTCACATAATATTTTCCTCTATTCCCTTCATTTATTATACGCTCTCTTTTTATCTCCTTTTAATTCTCTATAATATAAACAATTAAATCAACAAAATATATTTTTGAAATTATAATCTTAATTTAAATATACCATCTATTCTTAAACATTTTTTCATATTCATATTATATATATATATAATTACATACTTAATATTACATTAATTTTTTCTTTATTAAATATTAATAGATCTTTAACGCGTAAATATATACTGTATATTTACACCTTTCCAGTAAATAAAATCTCACTATTTTTTACTGAAATAATAGTATTTTTATAGTTTAAATACAAGAAGTATAGTATCTGTCTCTTATACACATCTGACGTTGCCGACGATATGCAGTGTGTAGATCT
>CAMYEU010000159.1 GCA_947254465.1 uncultured Gemella sp.
TACACACTGCATATCGTCGGCAGCGTCAGATGTGTATAAGAGACAGGTACTCATGCACTTATGAATCACGATGGAGTAGCTACAATTCTTGCTACTGGTGGTAATGCGATGGTTCGTGCAGCATACTCTTGCGGAAAACCCGCTCTAGGTGTTGGGGCTGGTAACGTACCTGCTTATGTACACAAAGACGCTAAACTTAAACAAGCTGTTAATGACATCGTATTAAGTAAGGCATTTGACAACGGTATGATTTGCGCCAGTGAACAAGCTGCAATCGTTGATAAAGAACTATACGATGAATTCGTTAAAATCATGAAATCTCATAGAGTTCACTTCGTAAATAAAGAAGAAAAAGCTAAATTAGAAAACTTACTATTCGGTGTAGAAGCAAACTCAGAAAACTGTGGTGGAGCTAAATTAAACTCTGTAATTGTTGGTAAACCAGCTACAGAAATCGCTAGATTAGCCGGATTCGAAGTACCAAAAGGAACTGTAATCTTAGCTGCTGAATGTAGTGAAGTTGGCGTTAAAGAACCACTTACACGTGAAAAACTATCTCCAGTTCTAGCTGTATTAAAATCTACTAGCACTGAAGATGGTATAGAAAAAGCTAGACAAATGGTTGAATTCAACGGTTTAGGACACACTGCAGCAATTCACACTCAAGATGAAGAAGTTGCTGAAGAATTCGGTAAAGTTGTTCGCGCTTGTCGTGTAGTTTGGAACTCTCCATCTACATTTGGAGGAATTGGTGATGTTTACAACGCATTTATTCCATCTCTAACTCTTGGATGTGGTAGTTATGGACGTAACTCAGTATCTGGAAATGTTAATGCAATTAACTTACTTAACATCAAATTAATCGGACGTAGAAATAACAATATGCAATGGTTCAAATTGCCTCCAAAAGTTTACTTTGAACCTAACGCAATCAAATATCTAAGCGAAATGGAGGGTTTAGAAAGAGTAATGATCGTAACTGATGAATCTATGGTTAAACTTGGATTTGCAGGACGTATCATCGATCAACTAAATCGTCGTAAAAACAAAGTTCAATACGAGGTATTTGCAGGAGTAGAGCCTAACCCAGATATCACAACAGTAAAACGTGGATTGGAAATCATGAATACTTTCAAACCTAACGCTATCGTAGCACTAGGTGGTGGTTCTCCAATGGACGCTGCAAAAATCATGTGGTTATTCTACGAAAGACCAGATGCTGACTTTACAGAACTTGTTCAAAAATTTGCAGATATCAGAAAACGTACTGTTAAATATCCACACTTAGGTCAAAAAGCTACATTTATAGCTGTACCAACTACTTCAGGTACAGGTAGTGAGGTTACACCATTCGCAGTAATCTCTGATAAAGAAAATGATAAAAAATATCCGTTAGCAGACTATGCTATTACTCCACACGTTGCTATCGTTGATCCAGTACTAGTTCAAACAGTACCAGCTAGACCAACAGCTGCAACAGGTATGGACGTATTAACACACGCAACTGAAGCATATACTTCTATCCTTGCTAATGACTATACTGATGGATTAGCACTTCGTGCAATCAAACTTGTATTTGAAAACTTAGAAAAATCTGTTAAAGAATTCGATAAAGAAGCTAGAGAAAAAATGCACAATGCATCTTGTTTAGCTGGTATGGCGTTCGCCAACGCATTCTTAGGAATTTCTCACTCAATGGCACACAAAATTGGTGGTAAATTCCACACTGTCCACGGTGAAACTAACGCAACATTATTACCATACGTAATCAAATATAATGGTACTCGTCCAGGTAAAGTAGCTCTATGGCCTAAATACGAACACTATCAAGCCGATGAAAGATTCCAAGATATCGCTCGTATGCTAGGACTAAAAGCTGATACTCCTGAACAAGCAGTTGATTCTTACGCTCAAGCTGTATTCGAATTAGGAAAACGTGTAGGAACTCCAATGTGCTTCAAAGACCATGGTGTAGACTACGAAGCATTCAAAGCTGCTCTACCTACTCTAGCTATGGATGCATACGAGGATCAATGTACTCCAGCCAACCCAAGATTAGCTCTAATCAAGGATATGGAAGGTATCATGGAAGCTGCTTGGTTCGGATTCGATGAGAAAAAATTCGTAGAAAATCAATAAGCTATTCATTAAAATATAGAAACATTAAACTCATACTTCCTTTCATCCGAGAAGTAATGAATAGAATTATCCCCTTAGAAAAATCTAAGGGGATTTTTTTATTACTCTTTAACTACAAATGAATATACTAAAACTAAAATTAATAATATTAACAAGCTATATAGTGCAAACGATGCACTAATAGCATTAGCGAAAAATAATATTACTGTTGTTCCTATTGGGACGGAAATAGTAATTATCGTACTAAAAATACTATATATCGACGTTTGTTTTTCCTCAGGCACTGATTGTAAAATCAATGCATCCAGTTTTGGATTCGATATTCCTGCGAAGTAACCTATTATTACAGTTAAAATCACGAGCATAAATTTATTTTGTAGCAGCAATAGATTTCCTACATACATTATGAATAAAATTATTTCTAATATAACATTATTCCTTAAACTCATATTTTTATAAAAACTAATTTGGTAGACTCCTCCGGCAATTGTACTAAGTACTTCCACGATTTCTAATAAAGTAATAGTATAAGCTACATTACCAAATAATAAGCTATCATTTTTTACTAAAATTACTAAAAGTAACGCGAACATTGCAGAGGAATAAAAGTTCATCCCTAAAAATAGTATAACAAAATTATATATTTTCTTTATCTCACGAAGTATTTTTAAATTTTCAATAGTATCCTTTAAAAATCTTTTAGTGCTTACCTTCTCTTTATTTTTAACTTTAAAACTACCAATCTCATCTTCCATCGCATTTTTATACTTTGCCAGTACTAAAAATGCTATCAAGAATAATGCTGCATTCAACATTCCAAAATATGAATAGTTATAGCTTAAAAAACCTAAAACGAATACTCCAACAGCTTTCCCTCCAAGTGAGATTGTATTATTTATAGAACTGATAAATGCCAATGCTTCACTAAGTTGTTCTTTACTCACTAACCTAGTATTTATCGACATTGATAAATAGCTATTATACCCACCTAGAATATCTGCAACAACATTTACAAATACTAATACAATAAAAATCCACCATTGTATTCCATAAATACACACCAAGGCGAATAATGAAAATAATAAAAACTGATAAAATCTTGTCGATAGTATTCTGTTGTACTTATCTTTCGTCTGATCCGCAAAATATCCTAGGATAAACGAGATAATATAAGGTAATGACGTGGCTATCGAAACTATACTTACGGCTAATTCTGGATTCGGTAAACTCGTCGCATAAATAATAAACGCAATATCAAATAGTGTCCTACCTGCATTTCCAAAAGCCAATGAAACAGTGAATAGCCTATAGAGTTTGTTTTTCAAAAAAATATTCATAAAATATCACCTCCTGTATTAGCTCTATTTTACATTGACACGGTTAAATTTTCAATATATTATATAGTTTTTTCTGAGAATTTAAAATATTTATCATTCAACTTTAACATCCTCTCCATCTACAAAAAGAGTAACTATTCTACATTCTGATTTTTTTAAAATCAAACCCTTTTTAGTTACTCTCTATTTATATATATTTCTTATATCCTATCCCTCGTGAAATATTCGTACATATCTTCACGAATTGGAGTCTGTATTTTATAGAAAAATTGGATTACAGTATCTCCGCTTCTTTCTCTAGCTACCAGCTTAGGCTCACCCGTTGTCTTCATCTCACCTAGAAAATAAAATATTCGTGCTCCATCTTTATCCTGTCTCTTATACACATCTGACGCTGCCGACGATATGCAGTGTGT
>CAMYEU010000160.1 GCA_947254465.1 uncultured Gemella sp.
TCGGCAGCGTCAGATGTGTATAAGAGACAGGTAATAACCCCATTAATGTTGATGCACCCACTTAGGATATCACTTCCAACTTCTACTTCACGAGGAACAGATTCGCCTGTTAGTGCCGATGTATCAATCATTGAACTTCCCTCAATTACCTTGCCATCAAGAGGAATTTTTTCTCCTGCTTTAATTACAATAATATCTCCAATTTGTACTTCATCTGGGTCAACTTTGACAAGTTCATCACCTTTTTTAACATTTGCATAATCTGGTCGAATATCCATAAGGCTTGCAATTGACTTTCTCGACTTGCCAACTGCATAGCTTTGAAACAGTTCTCCAACTTGATAAAACAGCATAACTGCAACACCTTCAGGATACTCACCAATAAAAAATGCACCAATTGTTGCAATACTCATTAAAAAATTTTCATCGAAAACTTGACCTTTAAAAATATTTTTTACAGCTCTTTTTACAACATCTCCGCCTACAATAATGTAACTTATTATAAAGAGAGCAATCTGTAACCATTCGTTATTTAAACTAAGCAATACTGCTGTAGCTAACACGGCTGTACCAATAATTATTCGCCATAGTCGTTTTGTCATACTAAATAGCCTCCTTTAAGCCTTTTTCATAGTTGTATAGGGTTCGATTTTTTTAACTATTTTTTCGGCCTCTGCTATTATTGTTGGCATTTTTTCATCCTCACCATCAATAACGAGTTTTGTGGTCATAAAGTTAACAGTAGCTTCTTTCACTCCATCAAGCTCATTAATAGCCTTTTCCATTTTTGCCGCGCAATTTGCACAATCTAAATCTTCAAGTATAAATTTCTTTTTCATTATTAAATCCTCCTAAATATTATTTGTAATTTTATTTTGAATACTACAAGTCTTTTTCAAATTTTCTTGAAGCATTGCTCATTTGAAATGAAGACTTAAATATATGCCCAAATATCTTCAAAAAATATTCTATTCTACCGCATTACTACTTCTCGTTGATATGAATTAGACCTTGGTCAAATATTTCTCTTACATGATCATCAACTAATGAATAATATACTACTTTGCCTTCTTTTCTGTTTTTCACTAAATTAGCTTGTTTTAAGACTCTCAGCTGATGGGAAATTGCTGATTGTGTCATGTTAAGTAATACAGCGATATCACAAACACACATTTCAGCTTCATGTAAAGCCCATAATATCCTGATTCGTGTTGAATCTCCAAATACTTTAAATAATTCTGCTAGATCATAAAGGCTTTCTTCTTGAGGCATTTTATCTCTAACTTGATTTACAATATCCTCATGAATTACATTGCAGTCACATCTTTCAATTGAATTAAATTTTTTAGTCATATTATCACCTCTTTTTAAATCATTTCATCTGATTACTTGAACAAGCATTCATACGTTGTATATTTATTATATTATTATTTTTCTCTTGTGTCAATAGTTATATGAGCATTTATTCAAGTGTTTTTATATTATTTAAAATATCTCAAAAACATCTACTAAGACATTAGTACAGTCCTTTCTCGGTATCCTGTTCCATACATATCCTTTAAACAATTCCTTAAAAATAAAGACTTCTCCTTCGTACAAGTTTTCGGTTTCTTTAATAGCTTCATCTAACAGCTTATTACATCACTCATGTGGTCAACTCCTTATCAATAACCTTATAAACAACATTTTTGATAATATCACATATATAAATCATGTAAAAGTCAATGCAAAAACCGCCAATCAAGAGAACCTAACTCTTAATTGACGGTTTATATTAGTATTAAATCATACTTCCATTTCAATTCCAGATTTAAAGCATATTACAAAGTGGTCATCATAAACACTAACATTCTGGATAATCTTCCTTACTAGGGTATCATCATAACGTGTAACCATTACTGGAACATAAGCTATAAATTTCGTCTTTAAAATGTCCGTTATTTGCAGTTAATATGTTGGGTACATTTTCTAGCACAAAATACTTCGGTCTAACAACACTAACTACCTCAAAAAAATATTTAAATAAATAATTACGTGGATCATCCATTATTTTTCTTTTCCCTTTTTGAGAAAATCCTTGACAAGGTGGTCCCCCAACAATTACGTCTATATTTTTATACTCATTAAAAACATCATCAATATCTAATTTTGAAATATCTTCATTAATCATTTTCACTTTAGGATGATTTTTTTTATAAGAATTAGCTATAGAATAGTCAACTTCATTTGCTAAAACAATTTCAAATCCTGAGTCAAAAAATCCTTTATATAGTCCACCAACTCCAGAAAACAAATCAATAACTTGTCTTTTCATCTTCTACCCTCATATTCGCTAATTTAGCATATTTTTCTTCTAATTCAACACCAATAAAATTTCTATTTAATCTATAGCTTGCAATTGCAGAAGAACCGCTTCCTAGAAATGGATCTACTACTAAATCGCCCTCATTTGAAAGCAATCTTATAAAATGTTCGAATAATATAATTGGCTTTTGTGTTGGATGTTTACCTAATTTCTTTTCCCTAGCAGTCGTGACAGATGTTTCAATATAGTCTAGAACCAATTTACCTTTATTATTGAATGTTCCTGTTTTTGTTTTATAAGTAAAATATATCCAGCACTCATTTGAATTAACAAAATGTAAATTCATATTTCTAGGCATTGGATTTGTTTTGTGCCAAATTCCAGTGGTTTTATAATAAAAACCAAATTTATTTGCTATTTCAACAAGAGTTTCAACCCTTAATATTGACATAAAAACTATCATGGAAGCACCATTCTTAAGTATCCTACTTGATTCTTTAAAAACAATCTCATATGGTCTTTCCAATCATTAAAATCTAAATCATCCCAACCAGCAGCACCAAAAAAATTAGAACGCATTTTTTGTAGATTTGTATCTCTCCCGTTCATGAAATTCGCAATATTATATGGAGGATCTGTAATAATTAAATCAACCGTAGATGAGTCTAACTTCCTCAATTCTTCTATGCATTCTCCATTTATTATTTCAATCATTTTTAATACACTCCATAATTTCTGATATGTCGCAATCCAATGCATCACAAATTCTGAGCAAAATATCGGTAGTTACATTCTCACCATTCTTTAATTTATAAAATGTACTCCTACTTACATTTGCTTTTTCCATAAGCTCATTATGTTGCATATCTAAATCAATAAGAAGAAGTATTTATACAACAAATATAATAGAAAATTATAATAAACATTTAAAAAAAGGGATAAAGAAAAAAGAGCAATTCCCCAATGAATAATCCCTAAACAGGATATGTTTGTGTATCCGCGTGTGAATATAACGTAAAATATGCAGGTATATCGCACTACGGCTTTAGTATAGCGAAAGAAGAATTAGAGAATATGATAGAAGAAATATATATATACTAGCTTTTATTCCCTTCTAGAGTTTAGATTTTTCTATGATTTTGTCAAGAACAAGGGCAAGCCTTCTTTGAATTCTTGACAAAATCTCTCGAAAAATCTTATTAAACTCTAAGGAATAAAAGCCATAAGAACTAATAAAATTATAAATAGTTAACTTTATTTAAAACCTCAGATTATGTTTACACAAAAATCTTGACACTGCCTTATCCTTCATACGTCGATATAATTACTATTACATATTATTCTAACATACGTCGATATAATTACTATTACATATTATTCTAACATACATCCTTATTTGTTTATATACATATTTTAAACTTTTACTAAATATTAAGAAAAAATGGAGTGACTCAAAAATCGTGATTTCTGAGAAATCAGTTTTTTCGAGTCACCCTCACAAAGGTTCTGGGTCTATAATAAATACGGCTGATATTTATTATAGACCCAGAAAAAACAGTAAACCTTTTTTGATTTACTGTTCTTGT
>CAMYEU010000161.1 GCA_947254465.1 uncultured Gemella sp.
AAAAGTAGAAGAACCATCAGCCCCAGTACCAAAAGTAGAGGAACCATCAGCTCCAACACCAAAAACAGAGGAGCCAACAGCTCCAGCACCAAAAGCAGAGGAACCAACAGCTCCAGCACCAAAAGTAGATGAGCCAACAGTTCCAGCACCAAAAGCGGAAGAACCAACGACTCCGGCGCCAAAAGCGGAAGAGTCAACGACTCCGGCGCCAAAAGCAGAAGAGCCAGCAGCTCCAACACCGAAAGCGGAAGAGCCAACGACTCCGACACCGAAAGTGGAAGAACCAACGACACCTGCGCCAAAAGCAGAGGAGCCAACAACTCCAGCACCGAAAGCAGAAGAGCCAATGATACCTGCGCCAAAAGCGGAGGAACCAGTGTCACCAGCACCAAAAGCGGAGGAGCCAGCGGCACCAGCACCAAAAGCGGAGGAACCAGCTGTAACACCAAAAGAAGATGCTCCGTCTAAAGAAGTAGCACCTAAAGATGAAAAACTTGAGGAAGCAAAAAAAGATGGAAAAGATGTTATTGAAAAAATTTCTGCTTTAAAACTTAGTGAAATTGAAAAAGTTAAAGATGAAGCAGAAAAAGCTAAGTTAGAAGATAAATTAAAAGAATTAAAAGAAGAAGGATTAGAAGCGATAAATAATGCTGAAAGTCATGATGCAACAGTAGAAGCTACGGATGAATATCAAACTAAAATTGATGAGATTAATGTTCCAGGTGAAGAATTACCAGCTCCAAACTATAACAAAGATAATTTAACAAATGGCCGTAATGAAGGTACTACTATTGACAATGGAAGTACAGCGATAGGTCATGGATCAGGTGAAGCTACATCAACAACTCCGACACAGCCTGCCACTGAAGAAAAACCAACTTCACCAGCAACTCCAACACAACCTGCTTCAACTTCAGAGGGAATTTCTAGTTTTAGAAATGCTCCTGAAGTTCAAGTTAGAGCAAGAAGAGTAGCACGTGCGGCAAATCAACCAGACGGTACGGTAAACATAAGTTATAATTATGACGGAATGCCAGATATCAATGGATTTTTATCTGATCCAGGAGAAAATAATACAGTAGCTATTCCAAATTCAGCAACTGAAGATGAAGTGAAAGAATTAGTTAAAGCTAAAATTCAAGCTAAGGCACAAGAATTAGCTAAACATGGATATAAAGTAAAAGAAGAAATAGTATTCGAGCAGGATACTATTGTGAAGAACTTTAATTATGTAGTTACTTTCACTAAAGAGAAAACAGGAACTACAGGCTTCAGAATTGCACCAGAAGTTCAAGTACGAGCTAAAAAAGTTGTAAAAAGAGATTTATCAAATAAAACAAAACAAATAAATATCTATTACAATCTAACAAATCTAAAAGATATAGCTGGAGCATTAGGTGAAGTAGGAGAAAATAATATGTTAACTTTATCTGGAAATGCTACAAAAGAAGAAATTAAGAAAGCTATTGAAGAAAAAACAAAAGCTCAAATTGAAAAATTGAAAAAACAAGGTTTTAAAGTTGTTTCAGCTACTGACTTAGATCAAATTGTTGAAGGTGGAGACCGCTATGACTATGTTGTAGAATTCACAAAAGAATCTAAATCTACATCAGCTAACAATACAGGCTTTAGAAAAGCCCCATTAGTTCAAAAAAGAGCTAAAAGATCAGTAGAAGTACAAGAAACTGTAGATGTTAATATTTACTTCAACTTGAAAACTTTACCAGGAATAGCTGGAGCATTGGATGTAGATGGAGATACTACTATAAAATTTCCAAAAAATGCTACGGAAGCACAAGTAAAAGCAGCAATTCAAGGGAAAATCGCTAAAGTAGAAAAACGAGGATATAAAGTAACTGATGCCTACTTTGGAGCAAAAACAGAACGTGGTTACGATTTTGTCGTAGAATTTAAAAAATAAAAAATAACCTAAATAAAAACTGACCTCAAAGTTTAGATAATTATCTAACCTGAGGTCAGCTTTTTTATATTTTATTCTTCTTCAGTCTCACGAGGGAAAATCATAGATTCGCTGAAGTTTAAGTCGCGAAGAGCGGTGTAAGAATCTTCTAGAGAAATATAATTCAATTTTCTCATCGTTAATATTCTGTATTTTAAAAGTCGAACTGCTTCCATTTGAAGTTCTTTAAGTTCTTCTTCAAAATCGATATCTTCTAAAAATACTTCAAACAAGGTGAATGAGTAGTATCTATATACATCTTTAACGAATTCTGCAGTATTTTCATCTGAACACTTTTCATCAATAACCTTATAAGCTATATCAAGAAGTGCGTCTCTTACTGTAGGCGAACAATCAATAATAGCTTGAATTTGACTAGAAGAAGCTTCGGCTCTTTGTTTAATTTCATCTAATTTATTGACGAAGTTTCCTTTTCTTCTTTTTGGAACTTTTTCTCTAAGTTTCTCATAGAATTCTGGAGTTAAATCTTTAGCAACCAAATGACGAGTTAAACGACGTTTTAGATTGGATTCTTTTACATATATTCTTAAATTAAGTAATAAGTTTTTTGGCATCGAATATGTGAACAATAAAGATTTTCTAAGTTGCATAATTTTAGAAATTTCCAAGATTTGTTCAATGTTAGGATTGTCCTTAAGTATTTCAGGAAGAGCTTTGTCTTGTGCTTTCATTATTTTCTTATGTAGTGACAATGCTTCGTTTATATTCTTAAATTTTCCAGTTTGTATGTTTCTAAAGTATGTTTTTAGTTCGTGTAAAATTTTTATTTCAAAAGCATAAGCAACTTTTTCTTCGACAGATTTCTTAGAAATATCACGTTCTTTTAGTTCTTCAAGTGTTCCTTCTAGGGTTTTTTCACGAAGAGAATATTGAGTATATTCTTTTTCTTCATCTTCTCCTTTAACAGCAAGTGGAAGGGCGATTGTACCAATAACAATACTTAGTAACACAACATTACTCGCAATGAATAGGATGGTATTTCTAAGTGGGAAGTTATCCCCAGTAGCCGTTACAACTGGAATCATAAGGGCTGTAGCAAGTGTTACTGTACCATGAATACCACATAAACTAGCAATTAAAGAGTAGCTAAATCTAGAATAGTCACCTTTGTCGAATTTTCTATTTAATATTATTTTTGCTGTTTTTCTAGCAGTAGTAAAAAGATGAGGTTGGAATGATATGTAGTAAAAATATACGAAACCTAATCTAACAATCATTAAACCTAAAACGATTACTAAAGAGATAATAAAACCATAGACAATATCAATTTCTCTGTTGTTAAACATTGTATGATATATCTCTGGAAGTAAATATCCTAAAAATGTGTATACGAAACCATTTAGTACATAACTTGCTATTTGTTGAGTACTATCTATAGTTACTGCAGCATCACTACTTACAATAGTGAGTAAGTGAAGTTTTCTCTGGTAGTTGTAAACTAGAGCTGTAATTACGACAGCAACGATACCAGAGACACCGATATGCTCTGCTAGATAGAATACTATAACTGGTGTTATTAATTGAAAAATAACTAAAATATTAGATTCATCAGCAAACTTTGTTAAGAATGTAAACTTAATATAAGAGAATGCTATACCAATGATAAGTCCAAAGATCGCTCCACCTCCTGCAACTACTAAAAATTTATAACTAGCATTTGTGACAGAAAATGTGTTAGTAAGAACTGCTGCTAGAGCTATATTAAATGACACAAGACCAGAAGCATCATTAAGAAGAGATTCCCCTTCTAATATAGCCATAAGGCCTTTAGGTAGTTTCATTCCCTTAGTTATTGATTTAACAGCAACAGCATCTGTAGGCGATAAGATAGCGGCTAAAACAAAACATGCTGCCCATGGAATCCTGTCTCTTATACACATCTGACGCTGCCGACGATATGCAGTGTGT
>CAMYEU010000162.1 GCA_947254465.1 uncultured Gemella sp.
ATTCCTCCAGTATCTATCATAAAGAATGAGTAATTTAGCCATTCTGCTTTTGAGTAAATTCTATCACGAGTAACACCTGCTACGTCTTCTACGATAGATAATCTATCACCAATAATTTTATTAAAAATTGTAGATTTACCGACGTTTGGTCTACCTATTATCGCAACTGTTGGTTTTGCCATGTTTTTACCTCCATATCTTTAAATATTTTTAGCTAAAATAGCGAAAGTTACATAGTTAAAATCCACATTTCAACTAAAATTCACTATTCATTTCTACCTAAAAAATAAAAGCAATAGACAAGCTATCTACTGCCTTTATTTCTTTATTTTTTCAAATTAAAGTTCGATATCTTTAAATTTGTCCCCTAGATTGAATGAAGTATCTTCATCTTTTAAGTAAGAAGTATCGTACTCAGCTTCTTCCTTAACTTCTTCTTTAACTGGTTTTTCTAATAGTTCTTTGATTGATAAAGACAATCTTTCGCTTTCGAAATCAAATTCTAAAACTTTTACATTTACTTTATCACCTTTTTTAAGAACGTCTTCTACGTTTGTAACTCTTTCGTGAGAAATTTGAGAAATGTGAACTAATCCTTCAACATCTGGTAATACTTCAACAAATGCTCCAAATGCAGTTGTGTTACGAACAACACCTTCTAATACATCTCCAGCTTTAATTGTAGCACGAGCTACTTCCCATTGTGTTGGTAATAAAGTTTTAGCTGAAAGTGAAACTTTTTCATTTTCTTTGTCTACAGCGATAACTGCAACTTTAATAGTATCTCCAACTGATAATACATCAGCAACTTTCTCTACGCGAGCGTGAGAGATTTCTGAGATATGTAATAATCCATCAACTTCACCGATGTTAACGAATGCTCCAAAGTCAGTAATACGACTAACTTTACCTTCGATTACATCACCTTCATTAATATTTCCATAAACTTCAGCTAATTTTTTAGCTTTTTCTTCTTCTAAGATTACACGTCTATTTAAGATAATTTTGTTTTTAGATTTATCTACTTCTTCAATTTTGAATGTGTATTCATTTCCTACAAATTTAGATAAATCTTTTCTGAATTTAGTGTCAATGTATGAACCTGGGATAAATGCACGTAATCCCTCTACATCAGCTAATAATCCACCTTTAGTTTGTCCAGAAACTGTTGCTTGAATTAATTCTCCGTTTTCGAATTTTTCAATAATTCCAGTCCATGATAATTCCATTAATTTTTTATATTCGGCATTTTCTAAAATTTTGTGAGATAAGTAGATTACACCAGGTACATCTTCTAATCTTTTTTCACGGTCTGCTCTAATTCCAGTTACTTGAGCTTCTACTTCATCACCAACTGATAATACGTCTTCAATGTTTTCAAATGGCTTTCTAGTAATTTGGTTACGTAAAATTACGCAGTCATATTGAGCTCCTGCTACATCAACGTATACTTTATCGTTATCGATTTTAGATACTGTACCAGTTACTTTATCTCCTTTTTTCAGCATTTCTGAGCTATTTAATAATTCCTCAAATGAAGTTGTCATTACTTCTAATCCTCCTGTGCTTACAATACATACTATATTAATATTATACATCAAAAATACAGTTATGTCATTTATTTTACGTTAATTTTTTAATTCTTTTTTTATTTCATCAAGTAATTTGGCTTCTTCTTTACTTAATTCATAGTTTTCCAGTAGATCTGGTCGTCTAGTCAATGTTCTCCGTAAACTTTCTTTTTTTCTGTAAGTTTCTATATTTTTATGGTGCCCACTTGTCAATACATCAGGAACCACCATTCCTTTATAGTCCTTTGGTCGTGTATATTGAGGATATTCTAATAATCCCGTTGAGAATGAATCATCCTTGTGAGATTCTTCCTTCCCTAGGACATCCGGAACAAGACGCGCTATACTATCAACCATTGTCATTGCAGCGAATTCTCCACCTGTTAAAATAAAATCACCAATCGATAATTCATCTGTTACTAAGTACTCTCTAATTCTTTCATCATAACCTTCGTAGTGACCACAGATGAAAATCAAGTGTTCTTCTTCAGAAAGTTCCTCTGCTTTTTTCTGACTGAATCTTTCACCTTGTGGACACAGTAAAATTATTCGTGTTTTATCGGTTTTATCTAAACTTTCAACAGCATTAAATATCGGTTCTGGTTTTAATACCATCCCCTGACCTCCACCAAATGGATAATCGTCTACTTGGTTATGTTTATTTCCAGAAAATTTACGATAATCGACTATATTTATATCCAATAACTTATTATCTTTTGCTTTTCCTAAGATTGAATGATTTAATGAATCAAACATATCTGGAAACAGCGTTAATATATCAATCTTCATTAGTCAATTAACCCTTCCATAACTTCGATATCAATTCTTTTATTAGCAACATCTATTTTTTTAACCACATCTTCAATGTAAGGTATTAAAATTTCTTTACCATTTTCTGCTTTTATTACCCATACATCATTTGCACCAGGTGTAAGGATCTCAACTACCTCACCTAGTGATTTACTATTTTCATCAAACACCTCGCATCCGATAATTTCATGGAAATAAAACTCATTTTCTTCAAGTTCTCCGATATTATCAGAATCGATTTTGATTTGTAGATTTTTAAATTTTTCTGCTTCTTCAATTGTATCAATTCCTACAAATTTTACTAGAAGATTATTTTTATGAGTTCTGTAGCTTTCTACAACTACTTCTTTAACAACTTGATTTCCTCTAGTTATTAATAATTCACTACCCTTTTTAAAACGTTGTTCTTCAAAGTCAGTTGATGAAATTACTTTCACCTCTCCTTTTAAAGAATGGGTATTAACAATTTTTCCTACTTTAAGACGCATCTATTTCTCCTTGTTTTAATATTTTCTTTAATTATTTTTTCACTCTCATTCTAATAAAGTATGAGATATTTTCTATAATAATTATCGATAACGATAAACCAATTAATAATGTTGAAATTCTATTCCAATTTCTATATTCTATATTATTTACAAGCAAATGTCCAATACCACCTGCACCAACCATACCTAAAATAGTTGAATTTTTGATATTTGATTCAAATCTATATAAAACTATAGTAACGAATTCAGGAAAGTATCCATTAAATATTATTTTAACATAACTAATAAAACTTCCAAGTCCTAGACTTTTTGTCATTAGTAATACATTGTTATTAATCCCTTCTAATACCTCATTATACATTTTCGTCATAACACCAACTGTATAAATATATAATGCAAAGAAACTACTAATTGCTCCAGGCCCAAATCCTCTGAAAAATATTAATGCCACTATTATCGGTGGAAATGTTCTTAATATATTGATAAAGACTTTTACACCTAATGCTTTATACTTACCAAAAAGATTCACCGATGATAAATAAGATGTAAATATAGCTGTTATAGCCGCAAAAATCGTCGCACTAAATGCAATTTCTATACTAATAAACAGCTCGCTAAGCATTTTTGGAACATATGCTAAATCAGGATTTATAATCCCTTTAGCTAGCACATTTAACTGTTTTAATCCTATGAAAAATCTCTCTTGTGATATGTTAATGAAATTAGTAACATATAGTATACTTCCTACTATAACAACAGGAATACCAAATTTTACTAGATTTCTTCTAAGCATAAACTTTTCAAAAGTTAATTGAGAGGTATTCTGTAAATTTCTAAAATAATAACTTACTAGATCAATTACGAAGATTAAAATAACAAGAGTAATAATTATTATAGAAACTCTATCATATCTAAGGTGATTTAGCTCTTGCCATAATCTTTGACCTATTCCACCTGCTCCTACTAATCCTAAAACACTTGCTCCACGTATACTTGATTCCAAAGTTAAA
>CAMYEU010000163.1 GCA_947254465.1 uncultured Gemella sp.
CACACTGCATATCGTCGGCAGCGTCAGATGTGTATAAGAGACAGGTATTACTTAACCGTGCCCCGACTCTTCACAGACTAGGTATCCAAGCATTTGAACCAATCTTAGTAGAAGGACGTGCAATTCGTCTTCACCCTCTTGTTACAACAGCGTTTAACGCCGACTTTGATGGTGACCAAATGGCCGTTCACGTACCTTTATCAAAAGAAGCACAAGCAGAAGCACGTATGTTAATGCTAGCTGCTCAAAACATCCTTAACCCTAAAGATGGTAAACCAGTAGTTACTCCATCTCAGGATATGGTATTAGGTAACTACTACCTAACACTTGAAAGACCTGGAGCAGTAGGGGAAGGTATGATTTTCAAAGATGCCGATGAAGCAAGAATAGCATACCAAAATGGATATATTCACCTTCACACACGTGTTGGTATCGCGGCTAAATCATTTGAAAATCCAACGTTCACAGAAGAACAAAACAAAAAATTACTTGTTACTACAATTGGTAAAGTAATCTTTAACGATATATTACCAGAAGGATTCCCTTATCTAAATGAACCTACAAAAGATAATTTAGAATCAGCGACTCCTGATAAATATTTCGTATCACCATCTGATCTTGCAGAAGGTGGATTAAAAGCATACATTGCTGAACAAGAAGCTGTAACACCATTCAAAAAAGGTTTCTTATCGAAAATCATTTCTGAAATCTTTAACAGATTCCACATTACTGAAACATCTATGATGTTAGACAGAATGAAAGATTTAGGATTTAAATACTCTTCAAGAGCTGGTATTACAGTAGGGGTAAGTGACGTATTCGTCTTACCTAATAAATATGAAATTTTAGCAGACTCGCAAGCTAATGTTGATAAAATCACAACATTATACAGACGTGGTCTATTAACTGAAGAAGAAAGATATCAAAACGTTATTGCTCAATGGGCAAAAGCAAAAGATATCATCCAAGATCAACTTATGGACTCTCTTCCAGCTACTAACCCAATCTATATGATGAGTGACTCTGGAGCCCGTGGTAACGCGTCTAACTTTACTCAGTTAGCCGGAATGCGTGGTCTGATGGCATCTCCATCAGGACGTATCATGGAAATGCCTGTACGTTCATCATTTAAAGAAGGATTAACAGTATTAGAGTTCTTCATCTCTTCTCACGGTGCGCGTAAAGGTCTTGCCGATACAGCGCTTAAGACAGCCGACTCAGGTTACTTAACTCGTCGTCTTGTAGACGTTGCACAAGATGTTATTGTTCGTGAAAACGACTGTGGTACATCTCGTGGATTAAGAGTTGCAGCACTTAAAAATGGAACAGACGAAATCGAAAGCTTACAAGAACGTCTTGAAGGTAGATACAGTAAAGAAACTGTTGTTCACCCAGAGACAGGAAAAGTTATCGTTGAAGATGGTCAATTAATCACTCTAGATACAGCTAAAGAGATTGAAGCAGCTGGAATCGAAAGTGTTGTTATCAGATCAGCATTTACATGTAACTCTCGTCATGGAGTTTGTGAGAAATGTTATGGTAAAAACTTAGCTACAGGTGAAAAAGTAGAAGTTGGGGAAGCAGTTGGTACAATTGCCGCTCAATCTATCGGAGAACCTGGTACACAGCTTACAATGCGTACGTTCCACACAGGTGGGGTTGCCGGTGCCGATATCACTCAAGGTTTACCTCGTATTCAAGAGTTATTTGAAGCGCGTAATCCAAAAGGTAAGGCATTAATCTCAGAGGTAGATGGAACAGTTACAAAAGTTGAAATCGATAATAATCACGTACGTAGAATCTACGTATTAAGTGAAATCGGTGAAGAAAGAGAATATCAAGACTACGGAGCAAGCCGTATGTTAGTTAAAGAAGACGACAAAGTTAAACGTGGTCAAGCTTTAACTGAAGGTTCTATTGAACCAAAAGAATTACTATCGATTGCTGGTTTAGAAGCAGTACAAAGTTACTTATTAACTGAGGTACAAAAAGTTTACCGTATGCAAGGGGTAGAAATCAGTGATAAACACGTTGAGGTTATGGTACGTCAAATGTTAAGAAAAGTACGTGTAATCAATGCCGGAGACACTGACTTACTTCCAGGTTCATTAGTTGATATCCACAAATTCACAGATGAAAACAAAAAAATCCTTGCGGTACGTGGAAACATGGCTACAGCTAAGCCTGTAATTCTAGGTATCACTAAAGCTTCATTAGAAACTGAAAGTTTCTTATCTGCAGCTTCATTCCAAGAAACTACTCGTGTTCTTACAGATGCAGCTGTTAAAGGAAAAGTTGATAGACTTATGGGACTTAAAGAGAACGTTATTATTGGTAAGCTAATTCCAGCAGGAACAGGAATGCCAAGATATAATGACGTGGATATTAAAGTTGAAAATGAACTTGAATTAGAAATGGATAACGAATTAAGTAGACCAATTGAAGAAGAATTACACGAAGAATTAGGATCTATTTAATTTAGAACATAGAAAAGTTAATAGGAATATAAAAAAATATTATATTCCTATTGACAAATCTATAAAAAGTATGTAAAATAGATAATGTTGAATACAAAAGTAGAAGCACCCGTTTCTCACCTGCCAATATTGATTGTTCAGGTTTATGTAGATGAAATGTAGAATTTTATGCTGGGTGTTTTGCACTCAGTTTTTTTTAATGCTTTTAGTATTTAATGAAATTTATAAATAGGAGGTGCTGATCATTAGTAAAGATACTGCACAAGTAAATGAAGGTATTAAAGCGAAAGAGTTTCTTTTAATTAGCCAAAATGGAGAACAATTAGGAGTTAAAACTAAGGCAGAAGCGATGCAAATAGCAGAGCGTATGAACTTAGATGTTGTTCTAGTAGCTCCAAATGCTAAAACACCAGTTGCTAAAATTATGAACTACGGTAAGTTCAAATTTGAACAACAAAAGAAAGAAAAAGAAGCACGTAAGAAACAAAAAATCGTAACAACAAAAGAGATAAGATTATCTCCAACAATTGAAAAACACGATTTCGAAACTAAGTTGAAAAATGCACGTAAATTCTTAGCAAAAGAAGACAAAGTTAAAGTTTCTATTCGTTTTAAAGGGAGAGCAATCACCCACAAAGAAATTGGACAGAAAGTTTTAGAAAACTTTTCTAACGAAGCTAGCGATATAGCTACTGTCGAACAAAAACCTAAAATGGAAGGTCGCAGTATGTTCTTAGTTCTAGCACCAAAAAAAGAGAAATAAAGGTTTAATATAGGAGGAATTTGATAATGCCAAAAATGAAATCTCACCGTGGTTTAGCAAAACGTGTGAAAAAAACAGCTAGCGGTAAATTAAAACGTAGCCGTGCTTATACTTCTCACTGGTTTTCAAGAAAAACTACTAAACAAAAACGTCACTTACGTAAAGCTTCATTAGTATCTCGTGGTGATTACAAACGTATTAGAACTTTATTAGTTAAATAATATTAAAGAAGATTAATTATAGCGTAAATACTTATTTAAGTTATACATAAGGAGGAATTAGATATGCCACGTGTTAAAGGTGGAACTGTGACTCGTCGTCGCCGTAAAAAAGTTTTAAAACTAGCTAAAGGATATTTTGGTTCAAAACATACATTATTCAAAGTTGCTAAGCAACAAGTAATGAAATCAGGAATGTATGCTTTCAGAGACCGTCGTCAAACAAAACGTAACTTCAGAAGATTATGGATCGTTCGTATTAATGCAGCTGCAAGATTAAATGGATTATCTTACAGCCGTCTAATGAACGGACTTAAAGTTGCTGGAATCGATATTAACAGAAAAATGTTATCAGAAATCGCTATCCACGACGCAGCAGCATTCACAAGCATTTGTGAACAAGCTAAAGCTGCTTTAGCT
>CAMYEU010000164.1 GCA_947254465.1 uncultured Gemella sp.
TTTCTAAAGAGAGTGTAGATTTTGGAACTAAAACAATGTTAGAAAGTTTCACTACGAATAAAGAAAATGCTAACGTAGCGGATATTGGATGTGGCTATGGAGTAATATCTATATTCTTAGCAAAAAAATACCCGACATATAAGTTTACTATGGTAGATGTAAACAATAGAGTATTAGAATTATCTAAAAAAAATATTGAACTTAACAAAATAGAAAATAAAGTAGAAGTACTAGAAAGTAGTTCCTTTGACAATGTTGAAGGAAACTTTGATATAGTTTTAACAAACCCACCAATAAGAGCTGGGAAAAAAATTGTACATAAAATAATGACAGATAGTTATGAACATCTAAATTCTCAAGGAGAGCTTTGGGTGGTTATACAAAAAAAACAAGGAATGGCTAGTTGTAAAAAATTATTAGAAGATACTTTTTCGATGGTAGAAGTAGTTTCAAAAAATAAAGGATACTATATCCTGAAAGCCGTAAAATAATTGACAACTTGCTATGACTATGATAAAATGATATATTGCAAGTAATTCTATTTTCTTTTAGATAGAATTGCCAAAATTATATAAGTAAGTAAGAGAAAATGTATATATTTTCTTTTTAGTTTTTAAGAGAAAAGCTGAGAGGTGACACAGTTGCAAAAAGTTAAATTTGGTAAGCACAGACAAAGACGTAGCTATGCTAGAATATCAGAGGTAATTGATTTACCGGACTTAATTGAAATTCAAACCTTATCTTATGATAAATTTTTAGAAACTGGTCTAAAAGATGTTTTTAAAGATGTATCACCAATAGAGGGTAATAATGATAAATTAAGTTTAGAATTTATCGACTATAAATTAGGAACTCCTAAATATGATGTTGATGAGTCTAAAGAACGTGACGCTACATATTCAGCACCTTTAAGAGTGCGCGTACGTTTAATTAATAAAGAACGTGACGAAATTAAAGAACAAGAAGTATTTATGGGTGAATTACCGTTGATGACTGAAACTGGAACGTTTATCATCAATGGTGCAGAACGTGTAATTGTATCTCAATTAGTACGTTCGCCTTCTGTATATTTTACAGAAGATGACAAACTTAAAGTTAAAAATATTCCAAATGCCTATAAAACAACTGTTATTCCTAACAGAGGAGCTTGGTTGGAATTTGAAAAAGATATTAAGGGATTAGTTTATGCTCGTATTGACAGAACTAGAAAAATTCCTTTAACAACGCTTATTAGAGCGTTAGGTTTTGAATCTGATGAATCAATTATTAAATTATTCGGAGAAGATACAGAACTATTAAACACATTAGAAAAAGATGAAAACCTAGACACAGGAACTGCGTTAAAAGTAATTTATGATAAATTACGTCCTGGAGAACCAGCTAACGTAGAAACTGCCAAAGCGACTTTACACGGTAGATTCTTCGATCCAAGAAGATACGACCTTGCTAAAGTAGGACGTTATAAATTAAATAACAAACTTCACGTTGGTGAACGTCTAGAAAACCAAATTCTAGTTGAACCAATCGTTGATACAGAAACAGGAGAAATCTTAGTAGAAAAAGGTACTAAGTTGACACGTGAAATCATTGATGGAATTTATGAAGAATTAGGAACTACAGCTAACGTAGTAGAGTTCGATATGAATGAAAGTCTTGATGGAAGCGACAGTCTTAAATTACAATTATTCAAAATTGTAAACCAAGTAAAAGTAGGGAATGACTTCGATATCGATGAATTAACTGATGATCAAGTATTACACGTAATTGGTAATGGAGCACCTAATAAAGATGTTTTAACACTAACAATTGCTGATATCGTAGCAAGTATTAACTACTACCTATTATTAATTAGAACTCGTAGAAATAACGATGGATTTGAATTTGAATTAATCGGGCGTGTAGATGATATCGACCACCTTGGTAACCGTCGTCTACGTTGTATCGGTGAATTATTACAAAACCAAATTCGTGTAGGTATTTCTCGTATGGAACGTGTTGTGCGTGAACGTATGAGTATTCAAGATACAAATGAAATTACTCCACAACAATTAATTAACGTAAGACCAGTTACAGCAATTATTAAAGAGTTCTTTGGAAGTTCTCAACTTTCACAATTCATGGACCAAGTAAACCCATTAAGTGAGCTTACTCACAAACGTCGTTTATCTGCACTTGGACCTGGTGGTTTAACAAGAGAGCGTGCAGGGATGGAAGTTCGTGACGTTCACTACTCACACTATGGTCGTATGTGTCCGATTGAAACACCAGAGGGACCAAATATCGGTCTTATCAACTCACTTTCATCATTTGCTCGTATAAATGAATTTGGATTCATTATGACTCCATATAGAAAAGTTGAATTTGATGGAGAAGGTCGTCCATACGTAACTGAAAACGTACAATATTTAACAGCTGATCAAGAAGATAAATATGTTGTAGCACAATCAACTGCTAATGTTGATGAAAAAGGTTACTTCGTAGATGAAGAAGTAGTATGTCGTTTCAGAGGGGATAACACAGTTAAACCTCGCGAAATGATGAACTTCATGGATGTATCACCTAAACAGGTAGTTTCTGCTGCCACAGCATGTATTCCGTTCTTAGAGAATGACGACTCTAACCGTGCTCTAATGGGAGCGAACATGCAACGTCAAGCAGTACCTCTAATGATTACAGAAGCACCATTCGTTGGTACAGGTATGGAGCACCTTGCAGCACGTGACTCAGGAGCGGCTGTTATCGCTAAATACCCTGGTATCGTTGAATATGTTGATGGAGCGAAAATTAAAGTACGTCGTATTGAAACTCTAGAAGGTAAAGAAATTAAAGGGGATTTAGATACATACGTAATTCACAAATTCGTACGTTCTAACCACTCTACAGCTTACAACCAAAAACCAATTGTTAAAGTTGGTGATAGAGTAGAACCTAAAGATATTCTTGCAGATGGACCATCTATGGATAAAGGAGAATTAGCTTTAGGTAAAAACCTTGTAGTAGCATTCGTAAACTGGGATGGATATAACTATGAGGATGCTGTTATCATGAGTGAACGTCTTGTAAAAGATGATGTTTATACTTCTATTCACGTAGAAGAATATGAAACAGATGCTCGTGATACTAAACTTGGGCCAGAAGAAATTACTCGTGAAATTCCAAACGTAGGTGAAAATGCACTTAGAAACCTAGATGCACGTGGAATTATCCGCATTGGTGCTGAAGTTAAAGATGGAGATATCTTAGTAGGTAAAGTTACACCGAAAGGATTAACTGAACAAACTCCAGAAGAAAAATTATTATATGCTATCTTTGGAGCTAAATCTAAAGAAGTACGTGATACTTCATTACGTGTACCTCACGGTGCTGATGGAGTAGTTGCTGATGTTAAAATCTTTAAACGTGAAGATGGTGCTGAATTACCTAACGGTGTAAATGAACTTGTACGTGTATTTATCGTCCAAAAACGTAAAATCCGTGTAGGGGATAAAATGGCTGGTCGTCACGGTAACAAAGGGGTTATCTCAAATATCTTACCAGAAGAAGATATGCCTTACCTACCAGATGGTACACCAGTTGACGTAATGTTAAACCCACTAGGGGTTCCATCTCGTATGAACATTGGACAAGTATTAGAGCTACACTTAGGTATGGCTGCTAAACAACTAGGAATCCACGTAGCAACACCAGTATTCGATGGTGCTACTGATGAAGATGTTTGGTCTACAGTTGCTGAAGCTGGAATGGCTAAAGATGCTAAGACAGTTCTTTATGATGGACGTACAGGTGAACCTGTCTCTTATACACATCTCCGAGCCCACGAGACATCTCAGGATCTCGTA
>CAMYEU010000165.1 GCA_947254465.1 uncultured Gemella sp.
TCAGATGTGTATAAGAGACAGGCAGATGCCTTTATCGTTGCAAGTTATACATACGGCGAAGGTGAACTACCAGAAGAAATGGAAGAATTTTTTGAAGCTCTTGCAGATAAAAATTATGAAGGAAAAATCTACGGTGTAATCGGTACTGGAGACACTATTTATGATGAATATTGTGTTTGTGTTGATCAATTTGATGAACAAATCGCTAAAACTGGTGCAACTAATCCGACAGAAAACCTTAAAATTGAAATCGAAGCAGATACTGATGAAGATTTTGAAAATATTGATAAATTTATCGAAGCGTTTTCTAGCGCTTTATAAAAAACAAAAAACGGTTATGAAAATTCATAACCGTTTTTCTTATCCTTTGAAGAAGACATTTACCCTTTCGAATTCATCTTCCCAATTATTCCAATCTAAACGTATCTTAGCATTCTCCTCTAGAATATCTTCAACTAAATTTTCAATTGTAATCTCTTCTAATGAAGATTTAATCGCCTTATTTACAGTATTTACTTTTTTCAAATATTTACTATAACGTTTATCTACAGCTAAAGCACCTTCAAAAATTCTAGACACATAATCTGTTTTTAATGCAAAAATTTCAACTTCACCATTTAGTGCAACATATATATCATATAAAGTAACTTTTTTATTTGATTTATATTTATAACCTCCGCCAATTCCAGTATTAGCTTTTACTAAATCATTGACAACTAATTTTCTCATAATTTTTTTCAGATACGTTGGAGATATATTTAAACGTTGACTTATCTCTTTTGAATTTAAGAAAACATGTCTATCTTGAAGATATAACATCACCATTATACAGATTGCTTGTTCAGTACTTTTTGTTAAATGCATAAACTCAACCTCTTTTCTTTATATATAACTCTACTTACATCCTTATTTTATGATATATTTTTATAATTGTCAAATATTATCTTAACTTTTCTCCCCAGTATTGATAATAGGTACATTCAATGGAACCATTAAATAATTTTCTTCTTTTTGTAGCCTTTTTTCCATATAAATGTTCAAACATTTTATGAGAAGTTAGTAAGTATAGTGACCAATGTTTTTTATTTTTTAATTCCGTTCCTAAGAACTTATACATAGCCTCTACTTCTTTTTTCTCACCTAATCGTTCTCCATACGGTGGGTTAGCAATAACACACCCTGTTTCCTTCTTCGCTACAAAGTCGAAAACTGACATCTGTTTAAACTTAATAACTCCTGCTAATCCTATTTCTTCAGCATTATTCTCCGCTGTTGCTATCATTTTCGGATCGATATCTGATCCATATAACTCTAATTCTTTATCATAATCTATTAAATCCTCAGCCTTATTTCTTTCTTCATCTACAAGGCTTTTAGGCATCCAAGGCCATTTTTCGAAATCAAAACTTCTATTGATTCCAGGTGCCATATTTTGTGCTGCCATTGCGGCTTCTATTAATAATGTTCCTGAACCACAGAATAAGTCGTATAGAGGTGTTTCACCTTTCCAATTTGTTAGTTTTACCATTGCTGCTGCTAATGTTTCTTTTAATGGTGCTGTACCCTGTTTAGCTCGATATCCACGCTTATGAAGACCATCACCAGAAGTATCTAATAGAATAGTTGCAATATCATTTAACATAATAATCTCTAATCTATATCTAGCACCTGTCTCAGTTAACCATCCTGTTATACCATAACTTTTCTTCATTTTTTCAACAATAGCTTTTTTAACAATTGACTGACAGTCAGAAACACTAAATAGTGTAGATTTATGACTTCGTCCATCTACAGGGAATTTGGCATCTACTGGAAGATATTTATCCCATTCTATTTCTTTAGTTTTTTCAAAAAGTTCTTCGAAAGTATACGCAGGAAATTGTGCAACTACGATTTTAACCCTATCTGCACATCTTAACCACAGATTAGAACGTACTATCGCTCTCTTATCTCCTGAATAATATACTCTCCCGTTTTCTACTTTTGTTTCATAACCTAATTCTTGCACTTCTTTAGCTACAATTGCTTCAATTCCCATCGGGGTTGTTGCTACTAAATTAAAATTCATTTCTTCCTCCTTAAAAAAAGAGGCTCCTAAGAGCCCCTAGAACTAGTTGTTTTTCTTATCATAAGCCATATTCTGTATCTATCTTACTCAAACGAGACTAGTCTACTCTCGTAAAAATAGCTGTGATCATCTGTCTAAATATATACATATTTCCCATTCCTACATTCATTTCTGCGGAATAAGTGCTTCTACCAAAATTTGAATTGCTCACTCAAGGGGTTTACCGCGTTCCACTTCTTATATTTCTATAAGAACTCCGTCACTGTGGCACTTTCAAGACATATAACCATATAGAAAACTACTTAGGTCATATTTTCTGCCGTCACCATAAGGTGCCTAAACTTATTTTTTCGTTTAGCGTTGAACACTACAAGCATCTCAGCCTGTGTGAGTATGGACTTTCCTCAGCATTACTGCCGCGATCACTCAAAGAAAAACACTTATATTACTTTACACTAAAAATACTATTTTGTAAACAATAATTTAAACTATTTTTCTAATACAGAAATTTTACCTTCAGCAATTTCTTCTAATGCTTTACCAACTTCTTTGTGAGAAGTGTATTTGTCTAGTTTGCTTGTTTCAGGATTTGCAAATAATTCTCTTGCTCTTTTACTTGCTAATGATACTAGCATATATTTTGAATTTACTTTTGATTTTAATACGTCTAATTTTGGATATAACATTTTTTTCTCCTACATTTCTTCTAATTCTAATAACGCTCTTCTATATTTCATCTCTATACGCTCACGTTTTAAATGCTCACTAAGTATGATTGCTTTAATTCTTTCTACAGCTTTATCTACTTCATCATTTTCTACAACATAATCATATAAGTGCATCATATTAATTTCTTTTTTAGCCTTAGCTATACGTGATTCTATTACTTCATCACTTTCAGTTCCACGACCTTTTAGTCTTTCTTTAAGGTCACCAATACTAGGTGGTGCTAAAAATATAAATAAAGCATCTGGAATTTTACTTTTTACTTGTCCTGCACCTTGTACTTCAATTTCTAAAAATATATCTTTTCCTTTTTCCATCGTCTCCCTTACATATTTAACGGGAGTTCCGTAATAATTGTCGACATATTGAGCATACTCTAATAGCTCTCCTTGTTGAATTAAAGATTCAAATTCTTCTTTTGTTTTAAAGAAATAATCAACCCCGTCCACTTCACCGGGCCTCATACCTCTTGATGTCATTGAAATTGAATATTCGAAGTCAACATCATTACTTTCAAAAATTCTTTTTCTAACAGTACCTTTACCTACTCCTGAAGGTCCTGAAAGAACTATTAATAATCCTTTCTCCATTTTTCGTATCCTTCTGTTATGTTTTATTATCCTTATATAATACCATAAATCAAAAAAAATTTAAACTATAAACATGTATATTTAAGTTGTAAATTAATTTGGTAATATTTTCTTAAAATTCTCAATTTTTTGTTCGAAGAAAATAACTAATATTTTTAGAATACAAGTCTAATAATTGCTAGAGATAATATTCCCACTGCAACTATTACCAAGAGACTTTTTGAAATAATTGCACTTATTACCGTTGGTAAAGATGCAAGTAGATTTTCATAATTAATCTGAGGAAACTCTCCAATCTTTTGAATAAATAGGCTATCAAACCATAAAGCTGACATTATTACAATCGGCACAAAACTTAGATACTCTATTATTGGCTTAGGTAAATCAAATTTCTTTAATAATACAAATGGAAGTACCC
>CAMYEU010000166.1 GCA_947254465.1 uncultured Gemella sp.
TCCTGAGATGTCTCGTGGGCTCGGAGATGTGTATAAGAGACAGGCTTTGAACACCACTAAAATGTTTAGTAGAATTCAAAATTTACATATCTCTCAAACTGGCGATTTTGCGTAAAGGCAAATAGGGACGTTTAGTAGAATTCAAAATTTACATATCTCTCAAACTAACGTTACAACACGATTTCTTAAATCGCGTTTAGTAGAATTCAAAATTTACATATCTCTCAAACACATATTCTGTAAACTTATCTAAGTTAGCGTTTAGTAGAATTCAAAATTTACATATCTCTCAAACTTGTCACTTCAATAATGACTATAGTTCAAGTTTAGTAGAATTCAAAATTTACATATCTCTCAAACGAATCTTCTTGAATTTCTTTGTTTGTTTTGTTTAGTAGAATTCAAAATTTACATATCTCTCAAACATTGATTTTGGTAACTGGTTAAAAGATAAGTTTAGTAGAATTCAAAATTTACATATCTCTCAAACTATTTCTCAATAGCTTCTTTTACTGCTGTGTTTAGTAGAATTCAAAATTTACATATCTCTCAAACGGGAGAATATGCCAGAATTAGCTCCAGAATGTTTAGTAGAATTCAAAATTTACATATCTCTCAAACGTATGTTCTTAGCAACAGAAAAATATGACAGTTTAGTAGAATTCAAAATTTACATATCTCTCAAACTTTTGATTTAGCGAAAAGATTTTTTGTTTGTTTAGTAGAATTCAAAATTTACATATCTCTCAAACACCCTTGGGGCACATGGTCTAAGGACGAAAGTTTAGTAGAATTCAAAATTTACATATCTCTCAAACCTCAAATTGAGATTTGGAGAAGAAATTTTGAATTTAGGTATAAAAAAATGGACCGACACCGATCCAGGCCCGAAGGCAATTTAGATAAAATCTTTATTTGAACTTGATGTGTAAATTTTGAATCTACCTATATTATACAAGTATTTTCGTAAAATTGCAATACTATATTTCACAATTATCACTATCAAATATATAAACTATTTCTTTATAATTTTCATTCGATAGATTTTTAAATTGTTGATACTCTATATTTATTATAGTTATTTTGTTCAAACATACTTCTTTATAAATTTCTATTATTTCATCTTTTGTGAAAACGTTATGAAGCCCTACTACAAAAATAATTTTATAACTACATAATTCTGTTAATACTTTTAAAAACTTTATAAATTTTTCTAAAATATCATCATTTTCAACATGTATTTTAAAATCTCCAATTTTCAATAAAGAAGGCATGTCAATCTCTTCACCTTGTTCAATTTCTAAAGAACTATTAAATATTAATTTTTCAAAATATAATCTAATATTTGTTGATAATTCATTAAAACTTGTAATATCTTCTATTATCTCTTTTAATAATGAATTATATATTTTTGTTAGTACTTTTTTACTATTTATATCAATATTAAATATATCTGTAATGATGTAACTGTTCTTGTCAAACGATATTTCTTTATTATCACTCGACAAAATATAACTCCCTTCATTTCCTTTATGTTGGTTGATTAATTCAATTATATTTCCTCTATAATACTTTTTATTTTCAAAAACTACTGTATAAATTATATTATCTTCTATTTCTATTTTTCTCTGCCAATTTTTATTAATAATCTTCATAGTTCTAATAACCTTTCATCATTATCTACATATTCAGTCTGACTCTCTCCTACTAAAAACTCCATTTTAGAAAACTGCTTCTCAGTAATCTGTAATACTTGAACTACTCCCTCATCTGGGCATATTTTTCGAATACTCTTTACAATTAAATCCGCACTCCCTTGATTCATAGCTAATTTTACATAAACAGATTCTTGCATCATGATAAATCCATTTTTTATCAATGTTTTTCTGAATTTTCTATAATTTCTTCTTTGAAGAGATGTTTCTGTTGGAAGATCGAACATTACTAATACTCTCATAAATCTATAACTCATACTTATACATCTTTATATACTCTAAATCATTTTCTTTTAATGCCGTAAACAAACTACGAACATATATTTTAATCGCATTAGCCACAGTTTGTTCTTTATCATCAATTTCAACTGTATTATTTAGAATATTAACAAGTATATTTTTATGCTCTTTAGTAAATTCATTAGCTTCTAAACTGAATACTACTTCATCTACTAATATTCTGAAAGGTTCCATAAAATCACTGGCTAGATTAAATTTATTATATGGATTTTTGTGACATAAACCTAACTGCGTGAAATATCCACACGATACAATTTCCCTATTAAATGCAGATAATATAATTGAATAGCCATAATCTAGTGCAGCATTTGTAAAGCATTCTTTATTTCTACTAAAATCCATACCAAATATAGCATTAAAATAAACCTTAGCTGCGTGACCTTCTCTATTACTATTATCATTCCATTCTAATTCATTAAGATACTGTTTTAATAATTCATACTCTTCTTTACCAAGTTTTTTTAGTAATAACATTTGATTTTGTATTTTTTCATACACTACTCTCGTCCATATTCGTTCTTTACTTTCAGTAGACCATTCTAACTGATTCTTGTATTTTAGGCTTGTATCATGACTTCCATAATATGGTATTAATTCCGAATTAGGATTCCTTTTCTCATCACAAAATATTACCTTTATTTTATTTTTCATGAGCTCATTTAAAAGCACGGCGGTAATAGATACCGCTGTGCTTTCAATAATAATCATGTATATTTCACTAAGACTAACTTTCCTAGTCTCCGTTTCTTTTCTAACTGTTAGAAAATTCAAGCTATAATCTAGCTTCGCCCTATCTCTAACTATTATTGTTCTCCATGTCATTCCCTTTATCCCCTATTATTGTTATTTCTTTTTCATATAAACCTGTTACAGATTGCTCCATAATAGAAAATTGATTTAGTTTTGTTAAATCAAATAACTGTTGTCCCCTCGCAGCTCCCAATTTAATATTTTTTAAATCAAATGTTGATTTTTTATTTGTAAGTAAATTCAAAATCTCTAATAATACTTTTACCTGTTCCTCTGCTGTAATACTATTAAAATTACTTCGAATCTCTTCACTATTTAATTCATTATATTTATTCGGTTTTTTCTTCGTAAATATTTTGGAATTCATTTTTTCAACTAGTTTATTATATAATTCTAAATTACTTTCTTTAGTTATATTTTTCGAAAGTTCACCATCTTTATTTTCTTTTTTCCAATTTTGATATTTAGATAATATTTTTAGATATTGTTCACTCTGATTATCTATTATCACTTGAACTGCACTATCATAATAGAATGTATCTTTACTCTTACCTCCAATATAGTAAGGATAATTATTCATTCTTATCTCACTACCAATACAAAGTTTAGCATATTTTAATTTGAAGTCTTTTATCTGTTCTCCATCTTTTATATTAACTTGACTTCTTCCAAACTCAATAAGTGTACTATTATCTCTAATATTTTGAGAAACATATATTGGTATTGGAATAATTCTTGTTATCTTTTCCTCACCTTTTTTACTTACTAAAATATATTCAAATATTGAATAATAAGCTATTCCAATGCTTGTATACCCTCCATATTTTTTAACATCTTTAATAAATTTATCTGATGTTTTTAATGGGTAATATACTCCTTCTTTCGCTTTAGCTGCTATTTTAGCTTTGTATCTGTCTCTTATACACATCTGACGCTGCCGACGATATGCAGTGTGT
>CAMYEU010000167.1 GCA_947254465.1 uncultured Gemella sp.
TCCTGAGATGTCTCGTGGGCTCGGAGATGTGTATAAGAGACAGATATTCATCTTTATAACGATATTCTTTATCTATTTTTCTAAACCATTTACTATTATCAGTTAGCCCTTTACTAATGACTGCATCAGCTTCTAAGTGATCTAGCATCATCATCGCTTCATTGTAGCGTTTCATGTAGGCATCTATTTCTTGTCTATTTCTCAATTTATTAGGATCATAATTATACCACTGATCCCCATTATTCGGTCGAACATATGCCATATTTAATCCTAGAGCTCCATATTCTCCATTTGTCGTAGAACTGTCAGGTGTTTGTAACATACCTTGTGCATACGCCTCAAGATCCGTACCTTCACGGTGCCAATTACCTCCATAGTACAACATGCGGTCATTTACATGGGTTGTTTCATGAGTAAATGCCGAAATACCAAATGGACTAATCATATCTGTCACCATAAAGAACACTGCATCATCTTCATATGGTCTTCCATAGATTCTAGCCATAGCCCCCATGCTTCCATTTGTATTGTGATAACGCCATGTTGGTCCATATAACTCACGTACAGGAGCTACTACTTTTCCATTATTCGCAAATCCATAACGGTTAGAACCACCACTATAATTTTGATTATCCCAAACTGCAGTTGGTACCATATTATCACTCTTCAATAATTTATTTCGAACTGATGACAATGCTAAACGAGACCAAAAGTCTAAGTATCGCTGTTGCGCATTTGCTACTTCATCAATTTTTGCTTTAAATTTATTTCGTTCTTCTTCTGTATATTTTCCATATTTTTCAAACGAACTATACGCTAAAGTATTATATGTTGAAATTAAGAATATATGAGCATTTTTCAAAGTTAATAACGGTAAAATCATACGACCATGTATAAAATTATTTAGTCCATCATAGGCTCTATGTTTTTTATTTACAAAATCTTGAGTTGTGGTAGTCGGTTCAGATATATAAACATTTTTTTCTGTTGCGTGTTTAAACCAATCATTTAAATCCGTATCCGCTGTGAATAATTTCATATTATAATTTAAAAATTCATGTAAATTAGCTTTACCAGTACCGCTAGCAATAACCTCTTTATATGCATCATACGTACGATCACCTTTTATGTAACTTTCCTTAGAACCAATTTTAATAAGTCTATCAAGCACATCTACATTTTTTCCATAGAAATCCGGTTTGAAAGTCATCACATCTTTTATATTCATATCTTTTATATTTGCACCATTATATTTAATTCCGTAATATCTATTTAAGTATGTTAAAGCAAGCATAATATTAGTTTTATTTTTTTCGATTTTTTTAATTAATGAAAGTTTAGCAGACTCATCATCATTTAATTGATGTTCTTCATTTTCTACAAGTTTCTTAACAAATTCATCGATATTATCTCTAACCTCTTTGAAACTTTCTTCTAAGAATAAATCACGAATATATCCATTTTGGCGAGCTTCGCTATTGGCTGTAGGATCATTTTTAGTATCTCTCTTCTCAAGAATATTACGAACAGCTTGAGACTGTAACTCGACAGATAGCAATAATTCTTTAACTTTGGCTTCTAAAGCATCTCTATTTTTAATAACTATATTCGGTGTATATACTATATCCGATAAGTTTTCTATACTATATTCTTTCACTTGAGCTACTTGAGAATCTTTTTCCGAAATATTAAACAATTCTTTTGTTCCATCAGCATAATGAACCATGATTTTATTAGCATTTTCTGAATCAGTTACAAATTCTGTATCCTTCATAGCTGTCACCGATAAAATTTTCTTAGTTACTAGGTTAGAATTTTCATCTAATTTATTACCTTGATTTACAATCCAATCTTTATTATAGAATGGTTGTAGTTTTTCTATATTACGATATGCCTGATCACGCTTTTCTTGGTAATCTTGAATATTTTTATATTCACCTTCGTAAGAAACTTTGTTGTTAAGCTTATCTACAGTTGGTTGTGTACTAACTAATTTATCAGCAGTAATCATCATCGCTTGAATTTTCGTATCTGCTTCATCTTTAGTGATATCTTTGATTCTATGAGAGTTTCTATGAGTTTTTCCACCTTTACTAATACCTGTTACTGTGAAATTCTTATTAACAACCCAATCAGTAACATATTCATTGTCCATGTCATTTGAACCAAAAAATACATCTCCTCTTTTAACATCCATCATTGTAACTGTATTTTCAATAACACCCCAAGGCCAGTTCTTACCTATAAGACCTCCATTTTCTCCACTATTAGGAACATCAATAATTCCTTTTGCTACAGAATTTCTTATATATCCCCATCTACCTATACCATCAGAATTTAAACCATGACTTATGTTTCCTGCTATTCCTCCTGTTCGTGATCTATCACCCGTAATTTCAGCATCAACATAGGCTTTTTCAATATTACCACGCCAAACATCACCTGCTATTCCAGCAAGATTAGAGCCCCTATTACCAGTAGCGTGAACTTTACCAATGTATGCAATATTAGTCATTTTCCCTTCATCTAACTTATTAACAATACCAGCCACTTCGTTTGCCCCGATGACACTACCCGTTACTTTAACATTTTCAATAATTCCACCTTTTGCTATCTGTGCAAGTGAAGCGACATCATTTGTTCCTGGTAAATTAATATTTACATTCTCTAAGTTTATATTTCTAATAGTTGCATTCTCTAATTTACTAAATAGAGGGTGCCCTAAATTATGAATTGAATAATGCTTATCATCAACACTTGTTAAGGTTCCTGTAAATTTCTGAGTAACATAAGATTTTCCAAGTGGTTTTATACTAACTGCGCTCAAATCAGCCCCAAGTTTAAATGTTCCCGAAGGAGTTTTTTGCATAGCATCTATTAAATCTTTAAAATCATAGTACACATCTCCAATATGTGGTTTTGGTTTCGCAATATAATAAGAATAAGTATCCTCTATTTTATTTTCACTCGTTCTTCGTACTAAGTCTTGAGCTTTTGCACTAACTTTATAAAACCAATCTTCCCCAACTTTTACTTCTTCTATTTTATCAATAGCAAGTTTGGTTGTTTTATTATCACGAGAAGTCACTTTCAAATAGTATTCTTTTATATTTTCAGGAATAGCGTTTAATAAGCTACTATCACTTTCCTCACCTTGTTCGTTAACATGTATCAAACTTGTTTCTTTGATATTTTTAACTTCAACTTTTTTAAAATCAAGCCTTAGCGGTCTTTCTTCTAATACTGAAGTCTCATCTACTTTTCCTCTATTATAAATCATAGTTGTTCTGACGATATAGTCTTTATACAATTTAAGATTATCTGCAATATCTTTTAATTTAGATGTAGTTAAATCTAATCGTTTAACTACATTTTCACCATCACGAACTTCTGCTACAATAGATTTAATCTCGACTGAATCCTCATTTTCTAAAGTATATGCCAAGTTAGCAGAACGATCAAGAGTATGTTCTTCGATCTTAGCTAATGTTAATACAGGTGGTTTTTTCTCTTTTGGAATTTCTTTTACTGGATTCTCTGGCTGTACTAACGGTTCACCTTTCTCACTTACCACTCCTTCTGGATTCTCTGACTGTACTAATGGTTCGCCTTTCTCACTTACCACTCCTTCTGGGTTCTCTGGCTGTACCAACGGTTCGCCTTTCTCACTTACCACTCCTTCTGG
>CAMYEU010000168.1 GCA_947254465.1 uncultured Gemella sp.
GAGACTAGAACGTTGCCAGGCAATAGAGAGGGCCTTCCTTTTGGAAGGTTCTTTTTTTATATAATCTTTACATATATTTTGATTTTATTTTCAAAATAGAGTATCATAAAGTAGTAATATTTTTTTGGAGGTTTAAGGAATGTTTTATTTAGAAGATGAAAAGACATTAGTGCTAACTAGTGAAAATAAGAAAGACATTTTGAGTGCGTTAAAATTAATTAATAATATATCTAATAATAAGAATATAAAAGTTGCATATATTAAAATCTTAGGAAAAGTATTAGAATTTAATAAAGCTATAGAAAACTATTATTATTCACAAAAGCCTGGATATAATGAGGTTTATCAAGAAAGAATTGATAATTTTGATAATAGTAGTGATGAGTTTAAGCGTATAAAAGCATCGTTAAAACCAGATTTTGATGATGATAATTTTGATAAAGAATTAGAAAAAGAATTCAACTTAATTCTTACTAGAATTGAAAGCAGAATTTCTATAATTTTTGAAGATGAGCAGCAGTATAATTTTAATAATTATTTAATTACACTTATTGAAAAAGAAAATCTTGATGAGTTTATCTGGTTGAATACTATTTATAATATTTATAAAGAAGGTAAGAGTTTAAATAGTATTGTTCATGATTATTTAAAACTAAGCGATGTTGAATTTTCAGATCTTTATAAGATTTATTTATTCGTTACGGATTATAATATTAATAAGTTGTTATTAAAAAATGAATCTAAGATTATTAATAATGACTATTTAGAAAACCATGATATCTTCTTTAATTATATGTATAAACTTATTGAAGATTTAAGAACTTTTGTAACAAAAAATGACAAGAAAAATATTCTTAGCTTTTCAACTATTATAGAAAGTCATACTAATATTAGTACACCTAATAAAGAAGAATTTCTTGACTGTGTGTATAAAGTGTTTAATTTCTTAAGAGAACTTTATGAGAATGATAATGCTAAATTATTATTAGATAATATCTATCCTATTTTAGTTAAATCTTTCTTCGCACCTCTACGAAATGATGATAAAATAAAGTATGACTACAATCAAAATTTCATTTTTGCGTTAGAGTACACTCAAATTATTATTGAAGTAATGGCTGATAATCATGAATAATAAATTTTCGGTTAAAGATTACTATTGCGTCTATAATGACTATGATATATCTAAACGTATTAAAGAATTACATAACTTATATTTACCACTACTTGGCAATGATGCGATTAGTCTGTATACTTTTTTTGGAAGTAAGATGCTTAGTGATAAAAATCTTTCTAAAAGTTATCTGCATTATGATATACTTGATAATCTTGGTTTATCAGATAATAAATTCTTAATTTCAAGAAAAAAATTAGAAGCTTTAGGCTTGATTCAATCACTGTATTTTGACAATAATGGAGTCGGACAATTTATATACAAAATTAAAGAAGCATTAAGTTTTGAAGAGTTCTTTAATACACCAGTTCTTGCAAAATTATTAGAGAATACATTGGGATCTAATAATTATTCTGAATTGGTTAATTATTATTCTTTAGATAAAGTAAGTTTTAAGAGTTTTGAAGATATTACAGCGAAGTTTTCTGATGTTTTCCGTTTAGAAAACTTAAATGATTTTAGCTTTGATTATATAACAAGTAAAACTATTAACGGTCCAAACTTTGATGAATATTTCTTTGATTTTGATAAATTAAATTTCTATTTAGCTAATAGTTACCTAACTGATGTAATATCAAATGATGAAATTAAAAACAAAATTTTAGGGTTAGCTCATATTTATAAAATGTCTCCAGAGGATATGTCTAGTGCCATAGAAAAATCTGTAAAAATTTCTAATGGAGTTAGTGAAATTAATATTAAGGTTCTTAGTGATTATATAGCTCAACTAAATGTCAATGTTAGAAAGCAAGAGATTCCAACGCTTGATCGTATGGTAAATAAAAACCTTGCTAGTATAAAAGAAGAGCAGTTAACTGAAGATGAAAGATTTGCTAGAGAAGTCGATAACACTAATTTTGTAGAATATTTAAATAAGCAGGTAGGTATAGTAATCTCTAAAATAGATGCTAAAAATATTGAAGAACTACAAAGTAAATATAATTTTCCAACAGGTGTACTTAATATATTATTAGAGTATTCAATTAAGCAAAGTGGTAATAACTCAGTACCACATATAAATTATATTGACAAAATTGCGAGTACTTGGAGTGCTCAGAAACTTTTTGGAGCAAAAGACGCTATTGATTTTGTTAGAGCTAATAGAAATAAAAAAACTAAAGCTACTAGCACTAATAAGAGTCCGCAAAGAACTTATTCAAATAATAAAAAATCAAATCATGCGCCTTTTCCTGAATATTTACAAAATAGAAAAAATAACTTTAATGAAATGAAGACGGAAGAAGACAGAGTAGTTACAAAAGAAGACGAGGATACCTTTAAAGATTTGATGAAAGTATTATATAATAAAGGGGATGTGTAATGAAAAAATTATCCAACATAGTATCAAGTAATACAGAAACTTCATTTAAGAAGTTTATCTCTGAAAAAGTTTTAACTGATGTAGAGATAATTAAATTTATTCGTGATAATAACTTTTCTAAAGTTGATGTTGAAAATAACATTGAAAAATTTTATCAGTATTATATTTCAAAAGATAGGATGTTGAATATTGAACATCAACCTAAATTGATTTGTAATAATAGAGAAGTTAATATAGTTTATCAAGAGACTGAAGAATATAAACAAAAAGTTGAAAACCAAAAAATATCGAATAAAATTAAGACAGAATTTATTCCGAAAAGAGTATTAACATATACTTTTGATAATTTATCGAAAAATAGTAAGAAAGCAAAATTAGCAATAGAAATTGTCAACTCTTGTATGAGTATCCTTAATAAGAAAAGTACAAGAGGCGCTTATGTGTATGGTCCTACTGGAACTGGAAAGACATATTTGATGGGATGTATTTATAATTATTTTAGGAAAAGTGGAAAAGAACCAACAATTTTATATTATCCTGAATTCATTAGAAAAATAAAATCTAAAATTAGTAATAATAGTTATGATTTATATATAGATTTAATTAGAAATGAAGAGATTTTAATAATTGATGATATAGGTGCAGAAAATATAACGGAATTCATTCGTGATGAGGTTCTTGGACCTATTATAAACTATAGAGAAGCAGAGAGATTACCGACATTTTTCTCATCTAATTTAAGTATAGATGATTTGGCAGAATTGCTATCTAATGGAAAAACATCAGTAGATAAAACAAAAGCCTTAAGAATAGTGGAAAGAATACATTCTTTAAGTGTCGCACATTTTCTAGATGGAGAAAATGAAAGAGAATATTATAATTAAAAGAAAAAGCATTTTTAAACATTTTAGTTTGAAAATGCTTTTTCTTTTTCATGGTGAAAAATTCAAAAAAAATTATTTTTTTTTAGAAATTAGTGGAAAAAAGTGGGGAAATGTGGTAAATTATAAAAGTAAGGTGGTGAGAAGTAGTGTTTATAGGTCAATATAATAATAAAATGGATGCCAAAGGAAGGCTTAGTATTCCAATAAAGTTCAGAGATGAACTAGGTGAAAAATTTATTATTACAAGAGGTTTAGACCTGTCTCTTATACACATCTGACGCTGCCGACGATATGCAGTG
>CAMYEU010000169.1 GCA_947254465.1 uncultured Gemella sp.
GGTTTAGTTAGTCTGTGAAATTCATTAAGAAGAAGAATCACTTTTTTTTTTTTTTTAGATTCTTCGATTACAGTTTGTAAGTCCTTTTTTGTACAATTTACAGCATTTAATATCTTAAATTTATAATCTAGTTCATTAGCTAATGCATTTGCAATCGAAGTTTTTCCAGTTCCAGGGGGACCATATAGAATAAACGAGAACATTTTTTTGCTTTCTACTATTTTAGTAAGAACTTTTCCATCACCGATTAAATGATGTTGACCGATAATATCATCGATTTTACTTGGACGTAATTTATTAATAAGTGTTTCCATGGTTCCTCCTTTAGTTTTGTTATATAAATTATTATATCATAATAATGATTAATGATGTTAAGAGTTTAATTTAAATCATAGAATACACTAGAGATAATAAAATTTTACATATTTTGAAATTTATGATAAAATATAATAATCACGATTAGGGGATGTTTAGGATTCGACAGGGATGCTAGTCTTCTTGGTGGCATGTAGGAGGGTTGTCTCCTTTAACAACACATCAGTTAAATATAACTGGCGAAAAAACAAATTACGCTTTAGCAGCTTAATAAGCTAAAGGCTGATTACTTTGTTTGACTGTGACAAAGCTAATCGGTTCATTTTTAGCAGTCTACGGTTTTTTTCTTCCGTTTGTAGAAAAAAATAAGAGATTAATCAAACTCGTTTTTCATTGCCTGTTTATCGGCTTAAGTGGAGAATTAAATTTAATAGGTAAACTAAACATGTAGAAGCTAAGGGGAGGTATTTTTGGACGCGGGTTCAAATCCCGCCATCTCCATTTAAAATTTAAAGAAAGTAAACCTCTTTGGTATTGCTTTCTTTCTTTTTATATTAAAGGTAATTAAACACGTAAATGTTCAAATATATTAATATACTTTACATTTTCTGTGTGGTATAATGTAACTATAATCAAAAGGAAGTAAAAAGAATGCTAATTAAATTTTCAGATAGATTTTATTATACAAAACAACGATATATGTATTTAGAACCAACACTTGGTTATGTAAGGGGGGAATACTTCTCGGTAATGTTAGATTCAGGAAATGGACCTGTGCAAGTGGAAAATTTTCTAAAAGAATTAAAAGAAAATGACTTACCAATGCCAAGTTATGTGATATTAACACACCATCACTGGGATCATAGTTTTGGAGCGGCGTATTTAGAAATTCCAGTAATCGCTACTGATAGAGCTAGAGAATCTTTAATAGAATTATCTCAACTAGAATGGGATGATGAGAGTTTGTATCAAAGAGTCAAGGATGGAACGGAGATAAAATACAGTGCCGATGTTATAAAGAGAGTGTATGAAAATCATGAGATAAAAATTAGAATACCAGATATGCCTAAAATGGCAGATTTCAATTTAAATCTTGGAGGAGTTAAAATTAATTGTATATACAATAGTAACTCACATTCTAATGATGCATTTTTAATTTATATTCCAGAGGAGAAAGTATTGTTTTTAGGTGATAGTCACGCTAAAAATTACTATACAAAACCGATGGCATATAATAAACAAAAGCTTCGTGATTATATAGATAGAATATCGATTCTTGACTTTGAACATGCTGTTCCTGGGCATGGGAATATTTTCACAAGGGAAGAATTGTTAGACTATCTAGAAAAAGAATATGCAAAAATGAGGTGATTATAAATGGATTTAATGATGTCACTCGATTGGATTCTTTTAGTTACAATGTCGTTAACTTTTTGCCAACAATTGTTCTCAAAAAAGTTTAACTTATTTGGAATATTATCTATACTTAGTTTGGCGACATATATAGCCCTTCATTCTTATTCTACAGGATTAAGCATTTTTGTATTATTGCTGTTCATTGGGGGATTAGCCCTAATTGGACTAGAAATGTTTATACCTGGAGGAATAGTAGGGACTGTAGGAATCATTACCGTAATATATGCGATAATTTATGTGAATAAATCAACATATTATATTGCTTTTATACTTGTAGTATCTCTAATTCTTGCAGTGATACTATATTATGTAAATCGAAATGTTTTCCATAAAAAACTGATGTTTTTAGATAGACTTGTCTTGAATGATTCTATTTCTACAGAAGATGGCTATGTAGCTAGTGAGAGTAGAGTAGAATTAGTAGGGAAGAAATTAAAAGCATATACGGATTTACGTCCAGCGGGTGTTGCTGTATTTGGTGACGAAAAATTGGACGTGGTTACTGATGGAGATTTCATAGAAAAGGGTAATGAAATTGTAATTATACGTGTTGAAGGAATGCGTATAGTTGTTAAGAAAATATAAATAAAATAAGGAGGTAGTATTATGCCAGAATTAGTTTTTACAGGTATAATTGTAGTAGTAGTGCTGATTGTGCTATCAATCTTCTTTACTTTCTTTCCACTTGGTCTTTGGATCAGTGCGATTGCAGCAGGAGTGAAGGTGAGTATTTTCACACTTGTTGGTATGAGGTTGAGACGTGTTATTCCAAGTAGAGTAATTAATCCGATGATTAAAGCACACAAAGCAGGATTGGCAGTTACTATTAATCAACTAGAAAGTCACTATTTGGCAGGGGGGAATGTGGATAGAGTAATTAACGCTCTTATCGCAGCCCACAGAGCTAATATAGTAAGTTTAACATTTGAGCGCTGTGCAGCTATTGATTTAGCAGGACGTGATGTTCTTCAAGCGGTTCAAATGAGTGTTAACCCGAAAGTTATTGAAACACCATATATTGCAGGGGTTGCAATTAATGGTATTGAGGTTAAAGCTAAAGCTAGAATTACAGTTCGTGCAAATATTGAGCGTCTTGTAGGGGGAGCTGGAGAGGAGACTGTTATTGCCCGTGTAGGTGAAGGTATTGTTTCTACAATTGGTTCTTCTGAATCGCATACAGTAGTTTTAGAAAATCCTGATAGAATTTCTAAAACAATTTTAGATAAAGGATTAGATGCTGGTACTGCATTTGAGATCTTATCGATTGATATTCTGGATGTTGACATCGGTCAAAATATCGGTGCTAATTTACAAACTGAACAAGCTATTGCTGATAAGAATATAGCACAAGCAAAAGCTGAACAACGTCGTGCAATGGCGGTTGCAGCTGAGCAAGAGATGAAAGCTAGAATCCAAGAAATGCGTGCGAAAGTTGTAGAAGCTGAAGCTGAATTACCACTAGCAATGGCGAAAGCTTTCCAACAAGGTAATCTAGGTATTATGGATTATATGAATTATAAGAATTTAGAAGCTGATACAGGTATGAGAGATTCAATTAAACGTATGTCACAACCTGAAACAGGAGCAGGTAAATAATTAGATAAAAAGGAGGATGTGAAATGTCATTTTTAATTTTCGCAGCACCAATAACATTTATCATAATTTTTGCTATTTTCGCAATGGTTTTTGCTTCTGACAGTAAAAGATACAGAAAAAATTTAGATAATTCAAAACAAATGGAGCTAGACAATGCTCGAGCTCAAGCGCTAAAGGCAGTTGAAGAGATGAAAAGAATCAAAGAAACTGCAAATAAGGATTCTAATGAATTTAGAAATAGACAAAGTTCTTTATCTAATCAACAAGTTTATGAAGAAGATATATATGAACAACAAGTTGATAACTCTACTATGAACAAATATCAACAGTATTATAG
>CAMYEU010000170.1 GCA_947254465.1 uncultured Gemella sp.
TCCTGAGATGTCTCGTGGGCTCGGAGATGTGTATAAGAGACAGCTCTAATACTGTGTTGTAACTAACATCTGATTGAATTAATAGTTCTTCTAAATCCTCGAAAAACTCCTCGTTAATTTCTCTATATGAACTAATTAAGTTATTAAGTGCATTAGAGAAATTATCACGTGATTTCTTAAGTCCTTTTTTAAATTTTTCAGTTACAAACTGACTCTCGACGAATTCTTCATATTCATCAAGTGAAATCAGTTCTTCATTTAATTCTTCCTTAGCAGAAAATTTTTCTTTTAATTTATCAAAAAAACTTGCCATTTGATACTCCTTATATATCTTATTATATACAAAAAGGGAGACCAAGCTCCCTTTAATTTTCTATTAAAGCTTCCTAAATTTTAGGGAGATTTAATTTTTATAAATATTTGCCCTTTTTTCAATAAGCGGATATTTTGCGGATTTTTCCGAAAAACGTTTTCTTATTTATGTTTCATATATGGGAAAAGTAATACGTCACGGATTGAAGCTGAGTTAGTTAATAACATAACTAATCTATCAATTCCAATTCCTAATCCACCTGTTGGAGGCATACCGTATTCTAGTGCTTCTACGAAGTCTTCATCCATTTCATAAACTTCTTCATTACCAGCATCCTTTTCATCCATTTGAGATAGGAATCTTTCTTTTTGATCGATTGGATCGTTTAACTCACTGAATGCATTCGCATGTTCACGTCTAACGATAAATAGCTCAAAGCGATCAGTAAATCTTGTATCTTCAGCATTTGTTTTAGCTAATGGTGATACTTCAACAGGGTGTCCATAAACAAATGTTGGTTGAACTAATGTTTCTTCTACAAATGTTTCGAAGAATTCATTAATAATATGCCCAACTTTCATGTCTTTTCTAACTGGAACATTGTGCTCTTTTGCTAATGCGTGAGCTTGTTCGTCTGTCATTTCTGGCCAGAAGTCAACACCAGTTACTTCTTTAATAGCATCTACCATGTGAACACGGCGCCATTTTGGAGTTAAATCAATTTCATCTTCACCATACATAATTTTTGTAGTACCGTGAATTTCATTACAGATGTATGCAATCATAGACTCAGTTAAGTCCATAATATCATTATAGTCAGCATATGCTTCATATAACTCAATCATTGTAAACTCAGGGTTGTGTCTTGTTGATACACCTTCGTTACGGAATGCACGACCAATTTCATATACTTTTTCTAAACCACCAACGATTAAACGTTTTAATGGTAATTCAAGAGCAATACGCATAAATAATTGCATATCAAGCGCATTGTGATGTGTTACGAATGGACGAGCTGCAGCCCCACCAGCAACAGAGTGCATCATTGGAGTTTCAACTTCTAGGTATCCACGTTCATTTAAATAACTACGCATAATTTGAATAATTTTTGAACGTAAAATAAATGTTTCTTTACTGTCCTCATTCATAATTAAGTCAACGTATCTTCTTCTATAACGCTCTTCAACATCTTTAAGACCGTGGAATTTGTCAGGTAGTGGACGTAGTGCTTTTGTTAAAATTTCAAATTTATCAGCTTTAACAGATAATTCACCTACGTTAGTTTTGAATAGTACTCCTGTTACACCTACAATATCACCAAGGTCAAGAGTCTTGAAGTATTCATAAGAATCTCCTACTCTATCTTGACGAACGTAAATTTGAACTTGACCACCTAAGTCTTGAACATGAGCAAATCCTGCTTTACCTTTACCACGTTTTGTCATAATACGTCCTGCAATTGTTACAGAGATATTTTTTTCTTCTAATTCTTCTTTACTATATTTATCATATTCTGCTACAATTTCATTTGAAAGATGAGTTCTTTCGAATTTAGTTCCGAATGGATCTAAACCACTTTCTCTCATAGCTTCCATTTTTTCACGACGAACAAGCATTTGATCATTTAAATCTTGTACATCTACTTTAATTTCTTCTGTCATGTTAAATTCCTTTCTAGTATAATCTAGTATTTTTATTCAGATACTCACTATTATAACATATTTTCACTGATTTTGTTAAATCTTTAATAAGAATTTCACTATTTTTTAATACTATAATTTATCTTGTTTTATCAAATGTATTAATTAGACTATCACAATAAATAATAATTAGATGTTATTTATATTTAGCTATGTTTTTTCTTCTTCCCTTAAACAATGTATTCCCCTTAAAATTTATCCTTTATTTTTAATTAAACTATTGTTAAGAATGTAAAAATAATATATAATAAATACGCTAAAATATAAACTTTAAATACTTAAACGGTTATTTAAAACTTATGTCATTTATCACTATTTTTACTTAATTTTCAAATATTAATTACAAAAAATTCATTAAGGAGGTATATTTTGGAAAATATAAAAAAAGAAATCGGATTTTTCGGAGCATTTTCAACAGTCGTCGGTGTTGTTATTGGATCAGGGGTATTCTTTAAAGCCGCTGTAATCTATAAAACCACTGGAAGTGTTAGTCTCGGTCTACTTGCATGGGTTCTTGCTGGAATCATAAGCATTTGCGCAGGACTAACCACTGCAGAACTTGCAGCTTCGATGCCTGAAACAGGTGGGATGATTGTATGGGTAGAGCGTGCATATGGAAAAACTGTTTCATATTTATTAGGTTGGGCTCAAGCTGTAATTTATTATCCGGCAAGTATTGCTGCAGCTGCTGCTATTTTTGCAACACAATTCCTAAATCTATTTCAAATAGACAAAAAATACTCAATTTTCATTGGAGCATGTGCTGCTACAACCGTAACTGGTTTAAATTTATTAGGAAGTAAAGCGAGTGGCCGTATACAAACTATAGCAACAATTTGTAAACTTATTCCTATTATTTCTATTATTATTTTCGGACTTCTACAACCAAATCCTATTACTATAATGCTTTTCCCTAGTAGTACTTCTAACACTACAGTTGAATCTTCAGCACTAGCTGCTCTTGGCGCTGCGATGTTAGCCGCCATGTATGGTTACGATGGTTGGAGTAATGTTGGCACAATTGCGGGAGAAATGAAGAATCCTAAAAAAGACTTACCACGAGCGATTCTATATGGATTGTTAGTAATTACTACAATCTATCTACTAATAAATGTTGCATATTTACTTACTATGCCTATGGAACAAATTGCTGGAAATGGAAATGTCCCTAATGATGTTGCTACTAAATTATTCGGTCCTAATGGAGGAAAGATAATTACCATTGGAATTATGATTAGTGTTTATGGAACAATGAATGGATTTACTATGACAGCTATTCGCGTCCCGTATGCAATGGCTATGAAAAATCAAATTCCATTTAAAAGATTTTGGACTAAACTAAATAGATTTTCAATTCCTTATTGCTCTGCTTTTGTTACATTAATTTTAACAATTGGAATGATGTTTACAGGAGAATTTGATACTTTGACAGATTTCTTATTATTTACAATTTGGATTTTCTTTATCGCAACATTCTTTGCTATATTTGTTCTTCGTAAAAAAGAACCAAATATGCCAAGGCCCTATAAAGTTCCTTTATATCCAATAATTCCATGGATTTCTATAATTGGTGGCACCTATATAGTTATCGCTGCACTTATCACACAATTTACATTAGCTATAAGTGGCG
>CAMYEU010000171.1 GCA_947254465.1 uncultured Gemella sp.
CTTTAGATGTATTAAAGCCTTATGGTATGGATTTCGAACAACCTAGTGTATTAATAGAAAATGCAATGGTTCTTAATAAAGCATATTTTGGTTCTGAAAAACAATATTTGAGACTTACAATTGCTGATGAAGTAGGTAATCTTGAGTGTATCAGTTTTAAAGATATTTCAGTATTCGATAAAGTTGAGAAAAATGACATTATTGATTTGTTATGTACGTTGGATAAAAATAACTTTAATGGACGATCAAAATTACAAGCTCACATTATCGATATAAATATTAAAGAATTTTTATTTGAAGATTTACGATTTATCAATTATGATATTTCAAAAATTGACAAGACTAGTTTAAAATTATCAAAGTATAAAAGCGATAAAGATAATAATTTTTATTTATATAAAGATATAGACAAGTTAAATACTAATTTTGAATATATTTATTTACTAGATATACCCGCATCTAAAGAATATCTAAACAAAATAATAAATCTAAAACCTAAAAAAATATTTTTAATATGTGAAGAGAAACAGGTTTTATCTGATGTGTATCTTATTGATAAAAATAGATTAATTAAATTATTTAATTTAATACTTTCAACAAATAATAAACAAATAAATGTAACTCAACAATTAGATAAATTACTAACCGCATTAAAAACAAATGTGGATAGTTTAAAAATTATGGTACAAATATTTAAAGAATTAGAGTTAATTAACTTTGTAAATAATACAATAATACTTAATCCAAATTATAAAACCGTTGATTTGAAAAAATCATCAAGTTTTATAAGAATGGAAGAAATTTTCGAAGTTGAAACTTTACTTTTAAAAGAAAATATAGCTAATATCAATAAAATACTTGAAGTTTAATATAGATTAAAGGAGATTTATAATGAAAATTTTATACTTTTGGGATGCATACTGTGGTTGGTGTTATGGATTTAATAAAATATTTACTAAGTTTTATGAGAACCATTCAGACGTAGAAATTGAAATAATTTCTGGTGGATTATTCTTTGGAGACAACAGTAAAAAAATCAAAGAATATGGATATTTTCAGGAAGGAAATAAAAAAATTTCTGAAATGTATAATGTAGAATTTGGAAAAGAATATAATAAAGTAGTTGAAGAAGGCGAAATGATACTAGATTCTATTCGTCCTGCAATAGCTATGGATGTTGTAAAGGAGCTAATACCTAATTCACAAATATTACACTTCGCATATGATGTTCAATGTAAATTCTTTATTGAAGGAAAAAGTCTTAGTGATGTTCAGACATATGTAGAATTAAGTAAAAAATATGGAATAGATAGTTATGATTTTGCTTTAAAATTAACTATTGCATTCAAAAATTCTAATCCTATTCATCCAGATTTTATAAAAACTCTGAATTTAGGAATTGAATCATATCCAACTGCAGTTATGGAAAAAGATGGAGAATACTATGACTTAAGAGGATATGCAACAGAACCTGAAGACATTGAAACTCATTATAATTTAATAGCAAAAAGATTTTAACTATTTATATTAATTATTTTTCATTGTGGCAAATTTATGAACGAAAATTATTAGGTGATAATCCCATGAATTCAGTATTTCATATACTTAATTTATAAGATTATCATCTAATTTTTTTTTATTTTTAACGTTTTCTCTTGTATCTTTTATATTGTTGTAGTATAATAGCCTTATAATTAATCGATATTGATTATCATTGTTTTAATGGAGGAACATAATGAACAAAAAATATAATAATAAATTAATTATTGGATTGGCTGTACCTATTTATTTAAGTATAGGTTCTGTTGATTTCAATAATTCTAAATTAAATATTGATTCTAATGTGGTATATGCACAAGATCAACAAAGTACAGGTTTTAAAGTATACGAACCAGAGATTGGATCAAGTAATTCATTAGAGATTGCTGTTGAAGGTCAAGATACATCAGATACACTTTTTAAGAGATACTGGAATAAAATTGATAAACTATTAATAGATGGAAAAGATTTCGGATTTAATAGTGAAGCATCTTCTTCAAAAAATTATTCATTATTTGATAGTGTTATTTATGTTAATAATAGTGAAATAACTAATCATTATAATAAACAAGATAAACATAAAATTGAATTTATTTTTAAAGATGGATCAAAAGCTGTATATGAAGATAAAGGGTATGTAGATCCAACAGCAAAACCAAAATTAATTAATGAAGGTTTAAAAATTTTAGAACCACAAGTAGAAAATGACTCGCTAATCTTCTTCTTAGAAGGTTCTGACCTTTACAAAAACTACTGGTCAAAAGTAACTAAACTTACAGTTGATGGAAAAGATTTTGGATTTGATAGTCAAAATACTAACAGTAAATTTTATAAACTATATGATGGTCAAGTGACTGCTGTAGATAAAGCAATAACTGAGCATTATAAAAAACAAGATAAGCATAAAATTGAATTCACATTTACTGACGGTTCAAAAACAACTTATGAAGATACTGGTTATGTTGAGCCTAGTAATGAAGCATCAACATCTGCAAAAGAAAGTTCAACTGATTCTAACAAACCAGCTACAAATGCTAAATATACTATTTCCAAATTAGATCAAGGTAAAAACTGGAAAGATGAAAAACACTTAACTTTAGAATTATCTGACACTTCAGTTTATGATAATTTTGTTGATGAAATCGCTAGTGTGACTCTAAATGGTACTACTGTAAATAAAGATGTTTTCAAAGATAAAGTAGAAACTTCAAAATATCTTGGAATCAGAATCTTTAACGAAGACTTAGTTAAGGCTTTAAAAGATTCAGACAATAAACTAGAAGTCAAACTTGCTGATGGAACAATAATTTCATATCCAGCGGCGACTGATAAAAAAGAAGATGTAAAACCTGCAGAACCAAAACAAGATACACCAGCTACTAGCACATCATATGCTCAAAAAGATTTAGTTTCTAAAGTGGAAAAAAATAGCTATGCTGATGAATTAAATATTACACTTGTTGATGGATTTAAAGCGGAAGATGTTCTTAAAAATACTAAAGAAGTAATTATTAATGGAAAATCATTTGATAAATCACTATTCAGTAAAAACTGGAAAGATCAAATAGTTACTTTCGATGATGGTGGAGAAAGTCTTAAAGCATTTAAAGCTTGGAACTTTGATGGAGATAATACAATTGTATTTAAAGCAAATGACGGTAGCGAAAGTAAAACATATACTACTGGTAATAAAGTAGTTGAAGAAAAACCAACACCAGAAAAAACTCCTGAAAAACAAGAGGAAAAAACTTATTCTCTTACTGATAAATTAGAAGATGGTGAATATACTTTAGGATTTAACGCTTTATACGCTGATGGAAGACAAGGAACTTCAATGTTAGAAGGATTCTTTGATAAAAATGTGAAATTAGTAGTTAAAGATGGAAAAATGAGTATTACAATGTTAAATACATTATTTGCTCATGGTTTATATGATTTTGCTATTCAAAATAAAGGTAAATGGGAATCAGGTGTGAAAGAAAACTTTGGTGAGAAGAACTCAGCAGGTCAATATGACAGAGCGTTATTTACACTTCCGGTTGAAGATCTAGACCAAGTACATTTAGGTGGTGTTATAGTTTCTTATATGGG
>CAMYEU010000172.1 GCA_947254465.1 uncultured Gemella sp.
GCAAAAGAAGTAGCGGAAGACGTGAAAGACGCAGCAGCAGACAAAGCAGAAGATGCAAAAGAAGTAGCAGAAGATGTAAAAGATGAAGCAGCAGACAAAGCAGAAGACGTAAAAGATGCTGTAGAAGATAAAGTAGAAGATGCTAAAGAAGCTGTTGAAGAAGAAGGATTCGCTGGAAAACTGTTTTCTAAAGTAAAAGAAGTGGCGGAAGATGTAAAAGAAGCTGCAGAAGATGCTATTGAAGATGTAAAGAAAATGGTTAAATAATAAGACTATTATTTATCAAATCCTTTTATTAGAAAACTAGTAAATCTCAGTAATATTAAATAGGAATCTATATAGGTAACTGGCAGAAGTAGAACTTAAGTCGGTTACCTATTTTTATATTATTTCAATAAAGAGGTTCCCTGGATATCGATTTTAAATTAACGTAAAAAAACATCGCCATGTGAAATGACGATGTTCCGTGCTGTTAGTATAATTCAAATCTTTCTACGTAATACATTGTTCTATCTGCTCCGCTTTCGTAGTTTTTATTGTTTAAGCGAAGTGTCATCATACCTACGGGTTTTCTAGTAGCGATGTTTTCGTATGGGATAAGAACTCTATCTCCTTTAATTTCCCATTTTTCCACTGGCATGAAGATTGCATCAGTGGCTCCACCGTAACCTATGTCGCTTTTAGCTAAGAATATTTGATCTTTTGTGAAGTATACTACTTTGTTTTTATGATTCATCAATTTTTCTAAGTTTTGCTTGCTAAAATCGGCAACTTTATTATTTAATTGAATGAATTCTATATCTTTATCATTTTGTAATCTTTGTAGTACGTCTTGTTTATGGAATGTTTGTGTATTGTATGTATTTAGCAAGTCTAATATTTTAGTTAAGTTTATTTGTTTAACTATATTATTGCTACCATCATTACTAGCGATGAATCTTATTACGTTAGCTGTGCTACTACCTTGTAGATTTAACATGCCATATGCCATAGGTTGTAAAATTTCTCCGGCTTTAGCTAGGTCATGTTTTTGAGTTTGAGTAGTACTTTGAATTGTAGTATTTTTTCTAGTAGGAGTCGCTATCTGAGTTGTAAGTTTGTTATTAACGATATTTGTATTAACGTTAGTATCTGTTTGTTTAATATGTTCAACTTCTTTTTGTAAGTTATCTAAAGAAGTAGGAGTTTCTTCAGTAGTTTTTACTTCACTAGTAATATTATCATTGTTTTTATTTTCAATTTTTTGGGCTACTTTATCTGTACAACCAGTCATAAGTCCTACTCCTAGAATAAATATACCTGTTGTTTTTAGAAGTTTATTCATATTATCCACCTTCTTTTTTGTATAACTTCTTTACACTTATATTATACATCTTTAAATTACAAAAAACAACCTTTTATTACAAAAATATTACATTTATATTACAAAAATATTTACTTAGTATTACATTGGTATATTTTGAAAATTATAGAGTTTTATAGATTATTTGAATAAGCATAATATTTATAGTAAAATATACTAGTAAAATTCAATTAGGAGATTAAAAACATGAATAGAGTTGCTATTGTAAGTGCTAAAAGAACTGCTATAGGAAGTTTTGGAGGAAGTTTAAAAGATGTTCCTGCTGCAAAAATCGGTGGAGATCTTGTAAAACAAGCATTAGAAACTGTAAATCTTGATCCAAATCTTGTTGATGAAATTATATTCGGAAATGTATTGCAAACTGGTCTTGGGCAGAATGTAGCGAGGCAAATTGCTGTTAATGCAGGTATTCCAAAAGAGAAAAGCGCCTTTGTTGTGAATAAAGTTTGTGGTTCAGGGTTAAAGAGTGTTGTTCTTGGAGTTCAATCTATTATGGTAGGAGATAATGATATCGTAGTTTGTGGTGGAGTAGAGAATATGAGTGCAGCGCCGCATTATACAAAAAATGCTCGTTTTGGCCAAAAACTTGGTAGCTTTGAATTAGAAGATACTATAATCAATGATGGTCTGACAGATGCTTTTGAGAATTATCACATGGGTATCACTGCTGAAAATATCGCAGAGCAATACAATATTACAAGAGCAGAGCAAGATGAGTTTGCTCTAGCGAGTCAAAAAAAGGCGGCTTCAGCAATTGAGAATAATTTATTTTCTGAGGAAATTGCTCCGATAACTATTAAAACTAGGCGTGAAGAAATTATTTTTGATACAGACGAATATGTTCGTGGGAATACAACATTAGAAAGTTTAGCTAAATTGCGTCCGGCTTTTAAAAAAGATGGAACTGTAACAGCGGGGAATGCCTCAGGAATTAATGATGGAGCTGCTTGTGTTATTTTAATGAGTGAAAAGCGTGCCAAAGAGCTAGGTATAGATGTTCTTTGTTATATTGAAGGTTATGCTTCAGCAGGTCTAGATAATAAGGTAATGGGGCTAGGGCCGGTACCTGCAACACAAAAAGTATTAGAAAAATTAAATCTAAATATTGAAGACATTGATTTATTTGAAATGAACGAAGCCTTCGCAGCGCAATCTATAGCCGTAACACGTTTATTAAATCTAGATACGACTAAAGTTAATACGCGTGGCGGTGCAATAGCACTAGGACATCCAATAGGAGCGAGCGGGTGTCGTGTTTTGGTTACATTAGTGCATGCATTAATTAAAGATAACAAAGAAAAAGGGCTATGTTCTCTTTGTATAGGTGGAGGCCAAGGTATCTCTATGGTAATTTCTAGGAAATAAGGATACATTTTTATAAAAATATATATTATAAAAATGTGTATACTTAACTAAAATTAATTGCACCTATAAAAATAATTGTTTATTAATAAAGAAAGTGTTAAAATAGATAAGTGATTATTTTTAAGGAGAAATATTGTGAATAAATTCATGAAAGAACATGGACAAGTTATTTTGTGGTTCATCTTTCTAGTATTTATGATAATATCACTTAGTATGGTATTTACTCACGGTGTTAGATACGCTATTATAGTATTTGTGTTAAATTTCATACTATTATGTCCACCTATTGTAAGATTTATTCAGCGAAAAACACGTTTGAAAAAAGTTGTTTTAGGTGTTGTAAGTGCACTAGTTATGATGTTAACAATGTTAATGACGAATCATTTTAGTGAAGCTAGAAAAGAAGAACAGAGAAAAACTTTCCAAGAAAAAAAAGAAGAACGTGATAAAAAATTAGAAGAACAGTCTTCAGAAGATGATAAACTGGAGAATAAAGAACAACAGGTTTCTTCTTCATCTGTTGTTAAGAAAAAAAATGATTCGAGAGATGGTGATAAGAGTGAGATTGTTCAAGTATCTCAAAATCAACAAGCTCAACAATCAAAAAAGGTGATAGTAAGAGCGAGTAAGAAAAATGGCTATTATTATACACCAACACATCCTTCTTATAATAATGTTGCAGCTAAAAATCTATTAGTATTTAATTCAGAAGAAGAAGCTCAAAGAGCAGGATATAAAAGAGCTGTGTAGTAGTTATGAAAGATCTCAGACTAGGAATGTTTGAGGTCTTTTATTTCATTTGAAAGTTAAAATAAAAAAACGTGTTTGGGGAACACGTTTTTTTATTGAACTAAATTAAGTTCTAAGCAATTACTTGCTTGTTTATATCTAATCTTATATA
>CAMYEU010000173.1 GCA_947254465.1 uncultured Gemella sp.
GTGTAGTTGATTTAAACAAGATGGAGAATAAAAATGACTAAAATAAAAGCGATTTTTTTTGATATTGATGGAACAATAAGAAGTTTTAAAACAAAAACAATTCCTGAAAATACAGCAAATACTTTAAAAAGATTAAAAGAACAAGGAATTAAGATATTTATAGCTACAGGAAGAGCGCCATTCCATACTACATTTTTAAATGACTTATTAGATTTTAAATTTGATGGATATATTACAATAAATGGACAATATTGTTACTTAGAAACTGGAGAAGTTTTAAATGATAAAATTTTATCCCAAGAAGACATAAAGAGCGTATTACCATACTTTAAAGAAAATAATATTGCCTGTGACTTTGCTTTATTAGATGGAGCATTTATGAATTTAAAAAATTCAAGGGTAAAATGGTTGGAAGATGAGCTAGGGGATCCAGAGCGTTTTAAAGAAGATCCGTTGGCATACGATAAAGCAATTAGTGAAAAAATCTATCAACTAAATGTCTTTGTATCAGAAGAGGAAGAAACGGACTTTTTAGCGTATATGCCTAATTCAAAATCAGCAAGATGGACTACTCATTTTACAGATGTCATTCCGAAAGATGGTGGAAAAAATACAGGAATTGATGCGGTTATAGCACACTTTGGTATTAAATTAGAAGAGACTATGGCATTTGGTGATGGTGGTAATGATATAGATATGCTTAAACACGCTGGAATAGGTGTAGCAATGGGTAATGCTGGAGAGAATGTTAAAGAGATTGCTGATTACATCACAACAAGTGTAGATGATGACGGAATAACCAATGCTTTAAAGCATTTTAATGTAATATAAAAACGAAGACTAGAAGAATTTTAATAAATCTTCTAGTCTTTAACTATTTACTGAATTTTTCCAAGAATAAATTAACACTTTCTTTTGACATTATGACTGTAAGTTTGTCGTTAGCCTCTAAAGTTGTATTTCCTTTTGGAACAATTTCTCTACCTGAACGCTCGATATGAGAGATAAGAGTATTTTTAGTCCATTCTATTTCTCTTATAGATTTTCCAACTAGAGAGCTATCGTTTGAAATTGTTGTAATTATTTCTACTTCCATTTCAACTTCATCATCTTCTAATTTATTGCTTGATAGTATACGGTCTAGTAAATATTCATATACAGGTTTTGTTCCTAGTATATTTGCCGTCATATATGCGAATAGACAACAAAGTGCTATTGGGAGGAAATAGTTAAGCTTTTGTGTCATTTCAAATAATAATATTATTGATGTAATGGGACTTCTTACAATTGCTGTTAAATATCCAGACATTGATAAGATAACAAATAAAGCAGTATATTTAGAATCGAAGAAATTACTAAATAATGTACCTAGTACAGCACCTTGAATTAAGATAGGTAGGAATATACCACCTGCAACTCCTGATGTAAATGATATAAGTGAGAATAAAGTTTTTATAAAATATAAAGTTAATAAAAACAAGAAACTAAATTTATTCTCAATTAAAAATTCTACTAAACTATGTCCACTTCCAAGAACTATAGGGTAACAAATAAATAAGACGAATGAAATAAGGAAAGCTACTTGAGGTCTAAATACTATATTTAATTTAAAATATTCATAAATTTTGAATAATATTTTTATAGTAACATTATAAAATGTCCCAAATATTCCTAATAGAATTCCTAATAAAACAACCCAAGGATAAATACTTACTTCAACATAGGGTATTTCAGGAAATTTGAAAATAGCAGTAAGTCCAAAAATATACTGACCAACTATGTTTGCTACTACAGCAGCACTGAAACAACAGATAACGATTTTTTTAGTTATTTGCTTATGTACTTCTTCTATAGAAAATAAAACACCAGCAAGTGGAGCTCCAAAGGCGATGGATAGACCTGCACTAGCACCACAAGTAATAAGATACTTTTCTTTTACGCTATCCTTTTTTAATATTCTAGAGACAAGTTTTCCACTCATTGCACCTAGTTGAATAGAGGGACCTTCGCGTCCAAGTGATAAACCACCGAGACTTGCCGTTAATCCACCAGTTATTTTATAAATTAGAACTCGAAATGGATTTGAATTTAATCTACCGGTAATTTCTGCAGAAACTTGAGGAATTCCACTTCCGCTAGCCATCGGTTCACGTTTTAATAAAAAGCCAGAAAACAAGGCAAGTAGGATTAGAATTAGTAAAAGACCTATTTTATATATAAATCCAGTTTTAATAAAGTCGGCTGTATAATGAACAAGTTTCTCACTATAACCAATAAGAAGTCTGTAACTAGCACCAACTATTCCAGCAACTAATCCAACTAAGATTCCATCAAAAAGAAGTGAAGATTCAAGTTTGAAATTTTTATTTTCAATTTTACTAATTTTTGATATTTTCATCTAGATCTCCTTTCAAAAAATTTTGTCTATATCAACATTTTACTCTTTATTTAAAAAAAAATCAAAAAAATATTTTATTAATACAATTTAATATTAAAAATGCAAAATGTATGCTAAAATATAATTATATGATGAAAGGAGTAAACGTAATGAAAATATTCTTAATTATAGTAATTGTATTATTAATTATAGTATCTGGATTATATGCATTTTGGCTTAAATTGTTAAAAGGGAAACCAGGAAGAATTGCTGGAGCTGATGTAGAGAAGAAAACATTTGAAGAAGCTTTAGTAGTTGATGTTCGTTGGCGAAAAGAATATGCAAGAGGTCATGCTATAAATGCTGTGAATCTTCCAATTAAGCTTTTCAAAAATGGTAGTGATGTACTAGATGATTATAAAGATAAAGATATAATCTTATATTGTGTCGTTGATGTTACTTCACGTAATACTGAAAAATTACTTAGAGAACGTGGTTTCACAAAACTTCACATCGGTGATGGTATAAAACAATATGACTATGGAAAAGCTATTTATAGTAATGCCTTATTATCAGAATTCAAATATCGTATTTCGGCAAGTAAAAATAAACAATTATTAAACCTTGGTTCTGAAGTGTTAAGTGATGAAGAAATTAAGGTTTTACCTGAGGAAATAGACAGTGTATTAGATAGATTAGATAAATCTTCAGAAATTTTTGTTTATAGTGAAAAACCTGAGTCAAGTAAAGCGGTATGTAAGAAACTTGGTTTAGATGGATATACAATTATTAATTTAGTTGAACCGTTTAGTACTGCTAGTTATAGAAATGCATTTTATAACAAAAACGATTATATCGAAAGCCAAGATGAAAAAGAAGCTTCGACTTGTAGTGCTTGAGGGTAGAATTTAAAAACGATAGGTTATCGTTTATATTAACCTTTATAAAAATTTTAGAGTAACTAGATAGAATAGATTTTTAAATAATCTTATTTTATGAGTTACTCTTTATTTTTTATGTGGTTATATTAATTTAATACGTTTACTATAAAAAAATTTTAAATTAGGTTATAATATAAGTGATGGAAAATATGAAATAGAGGACAACGTATATGAAAATTTTACATGTATTAGCACAATTACCAATTAAGACGGGAAGTGGTGTATATTTCACCTGTCTCTTATACACATCTGACGCTGCCGACGATATGCAGTGTG
>CAMYEU010000174.1 GCA_947254465.1 uncultured Gemella sp.
ACGAGATCCTGAGATGTCTCGTGGGCTCGGAGATGTGTATAAGAGACAGGTATAAGCGATAAGAAATTAGATAAGGAAATTATTGATAAATTAGGTGATGAGTATAAAATTGTTGAGATTTTTGAAATTTATTTTAAAAAAGATGGTAAGAAGATATCTAGCGATGGGGAACGTACGATTAAGGTACCTGTTTCTAAAAATGATAGTACAGAATTAGAAGTATACCATATTACAGAAAATAATATTTTAGAAAAAGTTGAGAGTAGTTATAGCGAAGGTGTGTTGCAATTTAATATAAATCACTTTAGTAAATTTACTATTTTAGAAAGAATTAGAGTAAGAGCTAAAGATTTAGAAAGTCGTACACAAATAATGACACAAGTAAAAGCGAACTATGAAGAAAGTAAAGGAGAAATTTATAGTAACACTGATAGAAGTTCTAAAAAAGTAGAGAATAATAAAAAAGAGATGGAGAAACTTCCAGGAACTGGTTTAGAATCAGAGACAGCTGTTAGTATGGTATTATTAGCTCTAGTAGCAATAATATTGATTAGAAGAAAACAAGTACGATAAACTTTATTCAAACTAAAAGTAGTGAAAATTCGATTTTTGTCAAATTTGATTGTATATAATAAATGCGAGGTATGGAAAAAATTCCAGCCTCGCATTTATTATAAATAAAACTACTAAAGAGGAGATTATATGAGGATTTTAGATTTGGTAATTTCAAATTATATATTTCAGTTGTATTAAGATTATTTGTTTCTCATTAAAAAATATATAAAATTTAATGAAAAAAGAAAAATTCTAAATTTTTCTAGAAAGTGTATTAGTTTTTAGTCTATTTATAAGGTTATTTTATTCATAAGAAGATATAGTTATTTGAATAACTTTCTGATTATAATAAAAAATGATATTTATTATAAAATTTTTTTATAGGAATTAATAAAAAACACGTAATTTGAAATAATATTGCTGAGATTATAATATTATTTTGCTATCATTATATATAAAATTATGGTAATATGATATGAATTAGAGATTAAAAAAAGGTTAAGAGGTTTAATGACGAAAAATAATCAGAAAAGATTAATTACATTTTTTATAGTGATGTTTGGCATTATTGCGAGTGGTTATAATAGTTTTTTGAAACCTTTGGATAGTATAATTATTAATTTTATTCAAGGTTTAGAAAATCCAGCACTTACAAGTATATATTTAAATGTGACTAATATAGCAGATATGAAGCAAAGTGCAGCAATAACAGTTATAATAGTTATAATTTTATTTGTAAATAGGTTTAGAAGAGAGGTTCTATTTTTAACTTTTACAATGGGTACGTGTGGTATAGTGATGGCGTTTATTAAGATAATTTTTAATCGTCCTCGTCCTAATATTCATCGTTTAGTAGAATTAAATAGTCTAAGTTTTCCTAGTGGGCACACGACTTCAGCAACAATATTGTATTTAACATTGGCATTAATATTTATGAAATTATCGAAGAAAGGAAATAATAATTATTTTCCTATTCTTATAGCGATAATGGGAATTTTGTTTATAGCGACTTCTAGAGTGTATTTAGGAGTACATTATCCGACGGATACAATGGCCGGGATGTGTTTAGGTAGTGTGATAGTATTAACTTATAATCTTATCTATTATAATAAAAAGTAGAGGTGAGGTAATGTGAAAAAAGTTTTATTAATAACAGGTTCATTTGGAAATGGGCATCTTCAAGTATCAAAAAATATTAAAGAAACATTTGAAAAATATCATGCTGATGAGGTTGAAGTTATCGAAACAGACTTGTTTTTACAGGCTCATCCGAATTTGACACCAGTTTTAAAAAAATTATATTTATACAGCTTTTCATATTTTAGAGATATTTACGGGTATTTATATTATGCAGGGAAAAATCATAGTAATATCTCTGTTTATAGATATTTTAGTTCTGAGTATTTGAAAAAACTAGTAAAACAGGCCAAACCAGATATTATAGTATCAACATTTCCAACTCCAGCTTTATCATTATTGAAAGATAAGAAGATACCAATAGTTAATATAATAACGGATTACCATTTTCATAAAAGTTGGTTAGCTAAAGGAGTAGTTAGATATTATGTAGCGACAGATGGAACTGAAAAAGAGTTATTGAAGTTAAATGTAGAAAAACAAAAAGTTAAGAAATTTGGAATACCGATTGCTGAAAAATTCGATAATAAAATAGATGTTGAAGAGTGGTTGGAAGATAATAAATTAGATATAGATAAAAAGACAGTTTTATTATCTGCTGGTGCTTTCGGGGTTTCTACTGATTTTTCAAAACTTATTGGGAAAATATTGCTGAAAAATAACGATACTCAAGTAGTAGTAATCTGTGGTAAAAATAGAGAATTGAAGAATGAATTAGAAATGAATTATGCTGAACAAGAAAGGGTTAAGATTCTAGGATACACTGAAAATATGAGAGAATGGATGCAGGTTTCTGATGTTCTTATAACTAAGGCAGGAGGAGTAACAGTTTCTGAAGCATTAGCAAGTAATATTCCACTAATTCTTTTTAATCCAGTTCCTGGGCAAGAGATGGAAAATGCTATCTATTTTAGGAAAAATGGAATGGCAAAAATTGCTGAAAATTTAGAAGAGGTACTAGATTGTTTAGAAGAACTGTTTTTTGAAAATAATATTAAGAAGATTAAATATAGTATGACAAGAAATTATTTACCGCATGCAAGTTATAATATTTGCAAAGATATTATGGGAATTTTAGAGTTGAATAAAATATAATATTAATTAATTCTATGTGTGTTCTAAACGAGGGTGACTCGATGAAATGATTTTTTTAAAATCATGATTTTTGAGTCACCCCTTTTTTATTTTGTCAAAATAGCAGGTTGAATATACAAGGTTAAGTTGTAACTTCGTATGTCAGCTGAGTAGAGTTAAGTGTGATTTTTACTTATTTGTTGCTGTGGTTAATTCTTGTCTTGTCTTTTTCTCTTTTTATTGTTGTGGTATAATAGCATATAGAGTGAGTCGTTAGAAAACATTCAAGGTATAATACGACAATTAAGAAATAAAGATTAAAATAAAAAATTTAGGAGATAAGAGTGAGAGTAGTTTTACTTTGTAGGTATGATGGTAGTAATTACCATGGGTTTCAAATACAACCAAATAATAATACAATTCAAGAAGAAATTGAGAAGAGTTTAAAGAAAATTAATAAAAAAGATGTACGACTTTATATGAGTGGCAGAACAGATAGTGGTGTTCACGCTTATGGTCAGGTATTACATTTTGATACTGATTTGAATATTCCAGATGAAGCATGGGTTAAGGCGTTAAATGCCACTATTCCGAAAGATATTAGAATAGTGGGAGCTACGTCAGCTTCGGAAGATTTTCATGTTAGGTATAATAGTACACAAAAAACATACTATTATAAACTGTATATCGGAAGAGAAGTGGATCCATTTTTATTAAATTATGTGGGTAAACATAGTTTTGATTTTAATTTCGAAAAGGCTCAAGAAGCGTTACAATACTTTATTGGAGAACATGATTTTTCATCATTTTGTTCGAAAAATTC
>CAMYEU010000175.1 GCA_947254465.1 uncultured Gemella sp.
ACACACTGCATATCGTCGGCAGCGTCAGATGTGTATAAGAGACAGCTATATAGCCTTCATAATAATAACTTGCATCAAGCCCCTTCATATAAATCTCCCTATCATCGATTACACTTATATTAGCTTATGTAGGTTATCATTACTCCGAAATCACTTGATCTAAATTTGATACTATTCTCGCTCTTCCTTGTACTTTAAAGTTTACGATATTATCAAAAATATTTAGAATTATTACTTCTCCCTTATTTAATATTTCAAGAGCTTCTTCATTATTCGTCTTTTTCGTGATTACTTTCACATTATCGACTTCAGCTCTAATAATAATATAGCTACTTTCTTTCATAATCTACTCCTGTTTATTCTATAGCTTGATTTTATATTGAATATCTTTAACTAATTCTGTATCTTCTAAGAAAATACCAGTTTTCTTACTTGTCACTGTTTTAGAACCAATTTTCTTAATTCCACGCATAGCCATACACATATGTTCAGCTTCTATAATTACATACACACCTTTTGGTTGTAATTGTTCTTCAATTGCATTCACTAACATAAGTGTCATATCTTCTTGAATTTGAAGTCTACGACTAGCACTCTCAACAAGACGAGCTAATTTACTAAGCCCTGTAATTTTCTTATTATTTGGTACATAAGCTATGTGACAAACTCCATAAAAAGGTAACATATGGTGTTCACATAAAGAGTAGAACTGGATATCCTTTACTAAAATAGGTTCATCATTATCTGACTCGAAGAATGTATTTATTTCTTCCTTTGGATCAACATTCGTTTTAGATAATAACTCTTCATACATTTTCACACATCTTTTTGGTGTATCAAGTAAACCAGGTCTTGAAGTATCTTCCCCAATATTTTCTAATAATGTTTTTATAAGTTCTTGTGATTGTTCTTTATTTTTCAAAACTATCCTCCATTTTTATAAAAAAAAGAGCTACTAAGTAGTAACTCCTCTCTTTGAATTAAATTGTTATTATTTAACTGCGTCTTTAAGAGCTTTACCAGCTTTGAAAGCAGGAACTTTGCTTGCAGCGATTTCAATAACTTCGTTAGTTTGAGGGTTGCGTCCTTTACGAGCAGCTCTTTCTCTAACTTCAAAGTTACCAAATCCGATAATTTGGATTTTTTCACCTTTAGCTAAAGTTTCTTCAACTGTTTCTACGAATGCTTCGATAGCTGCAGTTGCTTGTTTTTTTTGTAGTCCTGATTTCTCAGCAACTTTTGAAATTAATTCTGATTTATTCATTAATTCTTTACCTCCATTATTGAGTAACGGTTCATCCGTTTCACATATTAAATATTACCATATAAAATACTAATAATCAAGGCTTTATTACCGATTTTTAGCGTTTTTTAAGCATTTTTGTTATATTTTTAATAATTCATTTAATTTTTTCTATTTATACAATAATGTCTATACCTATTTTATTCAAATTTGTTTAACTCTTCTGCTGCCATTTTATTCATTAGATTATTAACACATTCTTTTATGCTAAGTCCTTCATAAAGTACTTTATATATATTTTCTGTAATAGGCATATAAACACCATATTTTTTTGATAGAAAATAACAAACTTTTGTAGTTCGTACCCCTTCTGCAACCATATCTAATTTTTTAATAGCTTCTTCCAATGTGTATCCTTGACCTATTAAATAACCACAATTATAGTTTCTTGAATGCTTAGATGTACATGTCACTACTAAATCGCCAATTCCTCCGAGTCCCAAGAAGGTCATTTCATCAGCTCCTAGTTTTTTTCCTAATCTTGTTATCTCGATTAGTCCACGTGTTAATAAAGCCGCTTTGGCATTATCTCCATAGGCCATTCCATCAATCATTCCACATCCCAATGCAATTATGTTTTTTAGTGCCCCTCCAACTTCAACACCTATTATGTCTTTATTAACATAAATTCTAAAATATTTATTGTGAAAGATTTTTTGAGCTATTCTATTTAATTCATCATTTTCTGATGCTATTGCAACAACAGTTGGATTTCTTAATATTAATTCTTCTGCATGGGATGGTCCACTTAGTACCCCTACTCCTTTTAATTTATCACTATCAATTTCATCAGATATCACCTCTGACATTCTTTTGTTAGTTTTCATTTCTAAACCTTTAGATACATGGATAATAAATTTAGGACGTTCTAAATATTTATTTATCTCTCTCGAGACTTCTCTCATAACTTTTGTAGGAACCGCTATAACAATTACATCTGCAAATTCTACTGTTTTTTTTAAATCACTTGTTGCTACTACTTCTTTTGGTAAAACAGCTTTTTTTAAATACCTACTGTTAGTATGATTTTCATTTATTTCATCTCTCGATTTTTCACTTCTTGAATATAAGAGTAATTCATGTCCATTATCTACAACTGCTTGAGACAGAGCAGTCCCCCAACTTCCTGAACCTATCACAGATATTTTCATTGTTTTATCCTCACTATAAATTATTATTAATTTAATTATATCAAATTTTCTAAAAATATACATTCATTTTACTTATAAGTTTACTAACATAATGACTAAAAACTTAACAATAACATGGGATAGCTACAATACTATTATTTTCTTAAAAACTATGATATAATTTAAGCATAATAAATAAAGGAGGTAATTTTATGAATTGGTTTGAAATTACTTTAATTGATGGTAATCGTGGCTTAATTAACCTAAACAATATTGTTGATATTTGGAAAGAGCTAAATGCTGAACACGCTACTATTACACAAGTAAATGGTGATGAACTTGAAGTGCCAGCTTCTGAATATGACAGACTAAAACGTGCATTAGATATGAAAGGTTATGTATTAGGAGGATTCTAGTATGGCTAGATTTTTAAAGATATTCCTTACCTTACTTACAATTACATTAATTGGATTTGGTCTATATTATTATTTTAACAATGATACAAATGATAACAAAGTTGATGATAAAACTAATATAGAAAATACAGTGAAAAGTGAAGCAAACTCGCAAGAAAATGTTGAAGGAACTGTAATTGCTAAACGTAGCACTGAAAATAATTAGTTTATATGAAAGGATATCGCTATGAAAAAAATTTCATTCAAAAAATTAACAAGCTTGTTTTTAACTTCTACATTAATTTTTTCTACAATAAGTGCATCAAGCATCAATTTAATTGAAGCCAAAGGCTCTTCTGCAAGACCAAGTGCCTCTAGATCTAGTTCGAAACCTAGTTCTTCTAAACCATCTAGTAGTAAACCTAGTTCAAAACCCACTAGCTCTACAGCCAGCAGTAAACCAACTACAGGTACTACAAAAAACTTCACAAAAAATTCTGGTGGCACTTATAATAAAGACTACAATAGTTACAATAATCAAGGATATAAAAGACAGTATACAGATTATATAAATGATAACTACAGAACTAATGGATTCTTTTCTGGTAGCACGATAACTAATGCCCTTTTATGGTATACATTATTTAACCTGTCTCTTATACACATCTGACGCTGCCGACGATATGCAGTGTGT
>CAMYEU010000176.1 GCA_947254465.1 uncultured Gemella sp.
GAGATGTCTCGTGGGCTCGGAGATGTGTATAAGAGACAGTCTCACAACCATGTGCAAGCTAGTGATAAACAAAAAGAACTAGTAGATAATGTGAAAGATTCAAAAGTCCCTGTATATATGCTTGAAATTAAAACTAAAGAAGGAGATACAAAGCACATCACTGTCACAAAAGAACAATATGAAAAAGTTAAAGAAGGAGATAATATCTCTTTAAAAGACGGTAATCTAGAAATTAAAAATCAATAAAAAATAAAACTTGCTCAAGAGCTATTTTCTCTTGGGCAAGTTTCTTTATAAATTACCTATATATAACTAACTAAAAAACTTTCGAAATAATTACCTACTTCGAAAGTTTTTAAATTTCTATTCTTCTGAATATTTAGCTTTACGCGCTGCTTTTTCACGAGCTGCTTTATCTAATTCTTTTTTACGTAGACGAATTGACTCTGGAGTTACCTCTAGGTATTCATCATCACTTAAGTACTCTAGACTTTCTTCCAAAGTCATAATACGAGCTTTTTTAAGTGTTACTGTTTGGTCTTTCGTAGAAGAACGTACGTTTGTTTGAGCTTTAGCTTTTGTGATGTTAACTGTTAAGTCATTCTCACGGCTGTTTTCTCCAACAATCATACCACCATATACATCAGTACCCGGTTCAATAAACACTGTACCACGATCTTCTAAACTTGAGATAGAGTATGCTGTAGCTTGACCATTTTCTAGAGCTACTAATACACCATTACGACGTCCACCAACACGCCCTTTTTGCATTGGTTGATAAGAATCGAATGTGTGGTTAATAATACCATATCCTTTAGTCATAGACATGAATTCTGTAGAGTATCCAATAAGTCCACGAGCTGGAACATTAAAGATAAGACGAGTTTGTCCATTTCCATCGGCTTGCATGTCAACCATATCACCTTTACGTTGACCTAGTGATTCAATAACAGCACCAACACTTTCATCTGGCACATCAACTTGAACACGTTCAACTGGTTCGCAATCTACACCGTCGATATTACGGATAATTACTTCTGGTTTTGAAACTTGAAGTTCGTAACCTTCACGACGTAGGTTTTCAATAAGAATTGATAAGTGAAGTTCTCCACGGCCACTTACTACCCAAGAATCACTTGTATTTGGTTCTACACGTAATGAAACATCTGTTTCTAATTGTTGCATTAATCTATCTTCTAATTTACGAGCTGTAACAAATTTACCTTCTTTACCAGCAAATGGTGAGTTATTAACTAAGAAAGTCATTTGTAATGTTGGTTCATCAATATGAAGTATTGGTAATGCTTCTTGGTGATCTGTCGGACAAACTGTTTCCCCAACGTTAATATCATCCATACCACTTACTGCAACGATATCCCCTGCATGAGCTTCTTGAATTTCTTCACGTTTTAATCCAAAGTAACCAAAAATCTTAGTTACACGGAAGTTTTTCACTGATCCATCAAGTTTCATAAGAGAAACTGATTCTCCTACTTTCATACTTCCACGGAATACACGTCCGATACCAATACGTCCAACATAGTCGTTATAGTCTAATAAAGCTACTTGGAATTGAAGTGGTTCATCTCTATTATCTTTTGGTGCTGGAACGTAATCAATTACTGTTTCATATAAACATTGCATGTTTTCTTCTTGCGCACTTGGGTCACTTTCTAAAGAAGCTGTTCCATTAATAGCTGATGCATAAACAACTGGGAATTCAAGTTGTTCATCATTTGCACCTAATTCGATAAATAAATCAATAACTTCATCTACTACTTCTTCTGGACGCGCTGATGGTTTATCAATTTTATTTACTACAACGATTGGTTTTAAGTTTTGTTCTAAAGCCTTTTTAAGAACGAAACGTGTTTGTGGCATTGTTCCTTCATAAGCATCTACTACTAGAAGAACACCGTCTACCATTTTCATAATACGCTCAACTTCTCCACCAAAGTCTGCGTGTCCTGGTGTATCTAGAATGTTAATTCTTTTACCTTTATAATCGATTGCTGTATTTTTTGCTAAAATTGTAATACCACGTTCTCTTTCTAAATCATTAGAGTCCATAGCTCTTTCTTCTACATGCTCGTTTGAACGGAAAATTCCTGATTGTTTTAATAACTCATCAACCAATGTAGTTTTACCGTGGTCAACGTGAGCTATGATTGCTATATTTCTAACATCATCTCTTAATTGTACTGACATTTTTATCTCCTTGTTCTTACTTTATAAAATATATATAATTTTCAGTTTATATATTATTTAATCTAACTTATCAATAATACCACTATTTTTCCTTATTGTAAACAAATATACTAGTGAAAACGTCTTATTTTAATTTTTTTATCTTTTTCTCTTTTCACAAAGAAAAGAAGATCGAGTATATCTCGATCTCCCTTAATATTTTTCTTTATTATGGGTGTACTGGAATCATCCATCCAAGTACTCCTGTTGATTGAAGTGCGATAATAGCACACACTACGATTAATAGGATGAAACTGTGTTTAACTGTAAATTTAAGTAAGTCTGACTCTCTACCTACTAGCCCAACCGCCGCAGCTGCTACTGCGATAGATTGTGGAGAAATCATTTTACCTACTACTCCTCCTGATGCGTTAGCTGCTACCGCTAATAATGGATCCATTCCTACTTGGCTAGCTGTAACTTGTTGTAATTTAGCAAACAGTAAGTTAGCTGATGTATCAGAACCAGTGATGAATACTCCAATCCACCCAAGAGCTGGTGATAGGAATTTAAATGCTCCACCTGTTGCTGCCAGTGCGTATCCTAGAGTATTAGACATACCTGATGCATTCATGATGTATGCAAATCCTACTACAAAACAGATTGTTAACAATGCAATTTTAACTTCATTAAATGTTTGAATAAAGGTTGCACCTGCATCTTTCCAACTAATTTTAATAATAAACTTAGAGATTAACGCCGCTACTAAAATCGCTGTACCGATTGATCCTACTAGGTCAAGTTTGAATACTGCTGCAATTTCTTTTCCTGATACTGAACTAATAATATTGTTGTGGATAAATGGTACTTTCGGATTTAAAGCAAGCGTTTTGAAGAATGCTTTAGAAGATTTCATTGTCCAGATGAAAATAATAAGTGTTAATACAACAAATGGTGACCATGCAACTAGTACTTCTTTTAAACTGTGTTTTGGAGCAACATCTGCATCTTTATCAACTTCTTTTTCATCAGCAAATCTCCAAGTTGTTTTTGGTTTCCAGAATTGAAGTAAGATAACTATTGACACTAATGAAACTAATGACGAAAGAATGTCAGGTAGTTGTTCTCCCATGAAGTTAGAACTTACAAATTGCGCAATTGCGAATGATCCACCTGATACTAATAATGCAGGCCATACTTCTAATGTTTTCTTGAATCCAGCCATGATTAATACTAAGTAGAAAGGAATGAAGATAGACACTAAAGGTAATTGACTGTCTCTTATACACATCTGACGCTGCCGACGATATGCAGTGTGTAG
>CAMYEU010000177.1 GCA_947254465.1 uncultured Gemella sp.
GTATAAGGATGATCGTAATCTTGAAGGAATAGTCCAAAAAGTATTGGAAAGAAATACTAAATACACAGTAGGTACATTAACTAATGCTAAGTTTTTCTCTTTTGTAAAAAGTGATGATAAAAATATTGTAAAATATATAAAAATAACAAATGCTAAAAACTTTAATTTAGTTGATGGTAGTAAGGTATTAGTTGAAATTACAGATTATTCAAAGGTTAGTTTTGAAGATCATAAAGGAATCATCATAAAATCAATTGGTCATAAGGATGATCCCGGTGTTGATATTCTTTCAGTAATCTATAAACACAATATTCCAAATGAATTCCCTCAAGATGTGCTTGAACAAACTGAAAAAATAAGTGATGAAATTAAACTAGAAGATAAGTATAGAAATTGTACTAATGAAATGGTGGTTACCATTGATGGAGATGATGCTAAAGATTTAGACGATGCTATTTCGGTAGTTAAAACTAAAAAAGGTTATCGTCTAAAAGTGTTTATTGCTGATGTTAGTAGATATGTAACGGAAGATAGTCCATTAGATAAAGAGGCTGCAAATAGAGGATGTAGTGTTTATTTAGCTGATAGAGTAGTACCGATGTTACCTAGAAAATTATCTAATAATATTTGTTCGTTAAATCCTCATGTACTACGTTATACAATTTGTTGTGATATTGATTTTAATACTAAAGGATATCCTGAAAGTTATGATATATATCCAGCTGTAATAAAATCTAAAGGACGATTGACTTATAAAAAAGTTAATGAAGTCTATGCAGATAATAAAGAAACGATAGAAGAATATAAAGAATACGTACCTATGCTGAAGACAGCATTAGAATTATCAACAAAAATTCGAGCTAATAGAGAAATAAGAGGGGCTATTGATTTTGATAAACCTGAGTCAAAAGTAGTGGTTGATGAGAATGGAGAAGTTTTAGATATTGTTCTTCGTGAAAGAGGTATATCAGAAAGATTAATTGAGGATTTTATGTTAAGTGCTAATGAAGTAATTGGAGAGCATTTCTACTGGATGCAAGTTCCATTTATTTATCGTATTCACGAAGAGCCTAAAATGGAAAAATTAAGACAGTTCTTTGATATTGCTGCAAGTCTTGGCTATAGAACAAAAGGTAAAATTGAAGAAATTGAACCTTATATGTTAGCAAATATGCTTAGAAAATTTAAAGGAGAAGTTGTAGAAACTATGCTCTCAACAATTCTTCTTAGAACAATGAATCAAGCTAGATATTCAATAAATAATATAGGACACTTTGCACTTGCTACGAAATATTATACGCATTTTACATCTCCGATCAGACGTTATCCAGATCTATTGGTACATAGAATGATTAGAACATACTTATTTAATGGAGATGTATCTGATCAAACTATAGATAATTTCATCACTAGATTACCTGATTTAGCCGAAAGTTCTTCAGAATATGAAAAACGAGCGGTTGATTGTGAACGAGAAGTCGATAGAATGAAAAAATGTGAGTATATGTTAAAATATCAAGAACAAACATTTAGAGGTATTGTCTCAAGTGTTACGAACTTTGGTGTGTTTATTACCCTTGAAAGAAGTAATATTGAAGGATTAGTGCACATTAAGGCAATGAATGATGATTATTATACATATGATCAAAAGAATATGTTATTAATTGGTCGTAGAAAGAAAAAAGTTTATAGACTTGGAGACGAAGTAATCGTTAAAGTAGCAAATGTTGATTTAGAAAATCAAGAAATAGACTTTAAAATATTGAAACACAAGTCATTAATTAGTAAAAAATAGAGGATTAGATTATGGATAAAGAAATAAAAGTTATTGCCCAAAATAAAAAAGCTAATCATGATTATTTTATAGAAGAAACTTATGAAGCGGGATTAGTTTTAACAGGTACAGAAATTAAATCTATTAGAAGAGGGAGAATCAATTTAAAAGATTCATACTGTCAAACAAGGCGAGGAGAAATGTTTGTTTATAATATGCATATTTCTCATTTTGAAGAGGGAAATAGATTTAATCATGAACCATTAAGAGTAAGAAAATTATTATTAAAGAAAAAACAAATTGCTTCATTAACTAATGTACAAAACGAAATAGGGATGAGTATAGTTCCGCTGAAGCTTTATATTAAAAATGGCTATGCAAAGCTCTTAATCGGTGTAGCGAAAGGTAAGAAAAACTATGATAAGCGCCATGTATTGAAACAAAAAGAAGCAAATAAAGAAATTAATCGTGTATTAAAAGATAAACAAAGATATTAAAAAAGCTACATATTATTATATTGGAAATTTAGAATATCATATCGAGTTATAGTTAACTACGATATGATATATTTTTTTTTGGTAAAAATAATGTAAGACGCCTATATTCTATTTTTTTAATAATAATAATTTCAAGGTGAAAAATATAACTGTTATAAAAAAAGGGGATGAAATTTTTCAAAAAAATATATACTTTTTTTATTGGTATAAAAGCTTTTTTTAAGAATGTTGTAAAAATAACTAAAAAAACGCTTTACATTTAAATGAAAGCGTGCTACAATATTTAATGTAAACAAGAAAATCATTAGATAAATACTATCAAATATTAGTATCTTATTATATGTAAATAGGTTAAAAATAGAACAGATAAAAAACTGTTATATATCTGGATAGAAATAAAAATGCTTTTATCTTATAAAATTTTAAAGAAGAATTATGATAATATTTGTTTTCAGGATAAGATATAATAGTGTATTTATAATAATAGATTTTCACAAATCAAACAAAATATATTTATACAAAGGAGAAGTGTATTTATGGAAAAATTCACTCAGTTATTACAGCCAGTGGCTGATAATTTATATATTTCTGCACTTGTTGCATTAATTCCGATAGTGTTTTATTTAGTAACACTTGCAGGTTTTAAAGTTAAAGGTTGGCTAACAGGACTGTTAACTTTGGTAGTAGCGATTGTAATCGCATGTGTATTCTTTAAAATGCCGTTTCAATTTGCAGCATTCTCTACGTTCCAAGGAATGGTTTATGGTGCAATGCCTATCGGTTGGATTATTTTAACATCAGTGTTCTTATACAAAATGACTGTTAAAACAGGTCACTTCGATATCATTCGAGACAGTATCACATCATTAACAGATGACCGTCGTCTTCAAGCATTAATCATTGCTTTCTCATTCGGAGCTTTCTTAGAAGGAGCAGCAGGTTTTGGTGCACCAGTAGCAATCACAGCATCACTATTAGTAGGTTTAGGTTTTAGACCACTTTACGCAGCAGGTGTTTGTATGATAGCTAATACTGCGCCGGTAGCATTCGGGGCTGTAGGAGCACCGGTTACAGCGATGGACGGATTAGCAACTTATGCTAACGGATCTCCAATCGCAGCAGCGGAAATCGCAGCGATGATTGGTCGTCAATTACCTTTAGTGTCTATCTTCATTCCTTTCTACTTCTGTCTCTTATACACATCTCCGAGCCCACGAGACATCTCAGG
>CAMYEU010000178.1 GCA_947254465.1 uncultured Gemella sp.
TTTTTCAAGACGATCAGCTTCAGCTTTTTCTCTTTCAAGTTTTTCTTTTTCAGCTAGAGCTTTAGCAGCAGCTTCTTTCTCAAGTCTTTCTTTTTCAAGGCGATCAGCTTCAGCTTTTTCTCTTTCAAGTTTTTCTTTTTCAGCTTGAGCTTTTGTAGTTTCATCTTTGCGTAATGATGTTACTTGATCAGCTGTTAGTGGAGTAGCACCATCCCAATTGAATTTAAGTGTTGCTGCAACATTTGAATGACCTTTTAATGGTTTTCCATTTACTGATACTGAGAATGTAATAGTTTTTTCAGTTAATTTTTCAGGACTTGTGAAGTGGAATACTTTTTCATGACCTTCACCACCAAGATCAGTTCTTTCAGCTGCAGTACCATCAACAGTTAAAGTATCTACAGTTCCTACTAGAGTATTGATATCTAAGTCTTTAAATGTTAAATAGTAGTTGTACGTATCATTTACTTTTTCAACACGAGTTTTTTCATGTACTAATGCACCATCTGCCATTGAAGTTCTATTAGATTCATGGGCATTATTAATTATAGCTGGAACTAAGTTATTTGCAGCTTCTTCTTTAATTTTTTCTACAGTAGGGAAGTCTAGAGCTATTGTACTTTCAGCAGCACGTTCTTCGAATCTAGGCTTAGCTCCACCTTTAGTTTGTACGCTAATTACAGTATCAACTTGGATTTTATCTAGAAGAGTATCAGTTAAGATTTTTCCTTCTTTTAGTTTAGTAGCTGCGTCAACTTCAGTAAAGTTAATTTCATTTCCTTTATATGTAAGTTTAGAAACTGTAAATGGTTTATTACGTAATAAGTAAGTAGAAGATTTTCCTTCTTTTACTTGAATAGTGTATTGATATTTATCTCCAACTTTTTCAACTTTTACATCTTTAACAAATGCATTTTCATAGATTGAACTTGAATTAGTAGTTCTACCATTTAATTCGCCTTTAACAGTAGCTGGTAATGTAGTAGGAACTTTATCAGCATCTACTTCATGGTCAGGTACTGAAGGTTTAGCAGGTGTAACTTCTTTAGGTTTTTCCACTTTGGGGAAGTCTAAAGCTATTGTACTTTCAGCAGTTCTGTCTTCAAATCTAGGTTTATCTCCACCTTTTGTTTGAACATTTAATACAGCATCAACTTGGATCTTGTCTAGAAGAGAATCAGTTAAGATTTTCCCTTCTTTTAACTTAGTAGCTGCATCAACTTCAGTAAAATTAATTTCAGTTCCTTTATAAGTAAGTTTAGAAACTGTGAATGGCTTATTACGTAATAAGAAGTTAGTAGATTTCCCTTCTTTAACTTGGATAGTATATTGATATTTATCCCCAACTTTTTCAACTTTTACATCTTTAACAAATGCATTTTCATAGATTGAAGCAGTACCAGTTGTTCTACCATTTAATTCAGCTTTTACTGTAGTAGGGAAAGTGTTAGGAACTTTATCAGCATCAACATTGTGGTCAGCAGCTGTTGGTGTAGCTGGTTTTGGTTCTTCTTTTGGTGTAGTTGGTGCAGGCTTAACTGGTTTAGGTTTAGCAGGTGCAATTACATCTTCTAATTTTACAGGTCTTTCCTTATAATCAGTAGCTGTTTCATAGTATAGTTTTAATGTAACAAAGTGAGACATAAGAGCACCATTTGGATATGGAGCAGTACCGTCTAATTGAATTTTTTCTAATAGTTTATCAGTAATGATAGATCCTTCTTTTACTGAAGAATTACCATTTGTTGCTAAAGTAGTTAATGGAATATCTTTACCTTGGTATGCTACTTTATGTAATTCGAATGGATAGAATTCTCCACCTACATCAGCAAGACCTTTTTTGAATCTTAAAGTATATTTGTATTTATCTCCAACTTTTTCTACTTTAACATAGTTATCTAACGCAGAACCGTATAATGATTCTTCATCGTTGTTGTTAGCATTTCTTAAATGTCCTTGAACGTGAATAGGGAAGTCTTTTTTTATAGTTCCTTTGTATTCAACGTCTTTGTTAGGATTTTCGTAAGTTGCTGCTTCATAGTTGTCAGCAGTTACTTTTTTTCTAGCTAAAGATGATAAGTCAAATTTTAAAATCATTTTTTGAGTTCCAAAACTTTGTCCAAATGAAGCCATAACAGGAACAAAAACTTCAGTGTATGTTTCTAGTTTATTGTTTGAATCGATTTTATTTTTATCTACATGGTAATTAACAGTTTTTGGATAAACAGTACGATTAGGGAATTTTTCTTTGTATGCATTTATGAAGTTATCTGTTTCATTAGTACTATAATTCTCAACAATAGTTGAATCTTTATACTCACTATCTTCAATTTTTTCACGATCTGCGTGAGTCTTATCTCCATCATAGTATTTTAAATCTCCTAAATAACCAGTAAGACCACTAAATGTGATAGGTTTAAATGAAACATTTACAGAGTATTCTCCATTTTTTACTATTAATTTTGTTTTTTCATTATCGATTGCAGCGGCAGCCATAGAAGGACGACCTTCTTCATGGAATTTTAATGCTTCAGCACTAATCTTATATTCTCCATCTTTTAAAGCTTTAACATCTTGAGCTACAGTAGCCGGTTCTTCAGCTTTAGGAGCAGTAGTTGCTGTCGTTGGTGTAGTAGTAGGGGCTGCAGCAGAGTTCACTGTTGGAGTTGCTGATGAATTAGTTTCTCCAGTAGTAGATGCTGGCGCTGTAGGTTGTGTAGTAGTTGGCTTCGTAGTAGAAGTTGTTGTATTTGCTACGACAGGTGTTTCTTCTGCTGCAAATGCGAAACTATCCTGATCGTATGCTTCAATTGCTGCAACAGCAGAAAAAATTGCAGTTGCTGACAAAACTTTTAATAATGTTGTATTTTTCATATTAGGAATTTTCTCCTTTATTTTGTATATTATTAGATATTAAATCGTTATCACTATTATAATACAAAAATAATAAAAAATAAAGAAAAAAATGATAATTGATATCAATTATCCCTAAAGAAGAAGTATTTTTTCTTAATTTTTTCAAAAATAAGTCACAATTTAGCCACAAATAAAAAATGAATTTGAATTATCTTCAAACTCATTTTTTATAAAATTATTTATTGGATTTTTTACGTAAAGCAAATGCAGTTAATAGTGAAATCAATCCGAAGAAAGCTGTAGTAGAAGTAGTTGTACCAGTTTTTGGTAATGTTTTATCAGTATTTTTAACAGTTCCTTTAATTTCAGATGGAATATTTTTACTCTCTGAGTTATGAAGTTCATCTGAAGATTCTTTTTTTTTTTTTTTATAGTTTTCTAAATCAAATTCAGGTTTATCTAATATAGTAGCTTCACCTTTAGCAGTAATTGGACCATTATGATTCTTAAGGAATCCATCTAAATCAAATTCAGGTTTATCTAATGTAACGGCTTCACCTTTAGCTGTTAAAGGGGCCTTATTTTCATTTTCGATACGTTCTTTTTCAGCTTTTTCTTTAGCTAATCTTTCATTTTC
>CAMYEU010000179.1 GCA_947254465.1 uncultured Gemella sp.
AATGACAAAAATTTCAAGTTTAGGATACCCACGTTTAGGGGAAAAAAGAGAATGGAAAAAATTAATTGAAGGATACTGGGCTCGTACAGTTCGTCAAAACGAGTTATTTGAAGAAGCAGGAAAACTTCGCCGTCTTTATATCGAGAAACAATTAAATGCTGGATTAGATTTTATCCCAGTTGGTGACTTCTCACTTTATGATCACATTTTAGATTTATCAGTTCAATTCAACGTTATTCCACAACGTTTTGAAGGAAGAGAAGTTGATGTAGACTTATTCTTCGATATCGCTCGTGGTAACAAAGATAATGTTGCATCTGCACTTAAAAAATGGTTTAACACTAACTACCACTACATCGTACCAGAATGGGAAAATGTTAACCCTAAATTAAACAATACTCGTCTATTAGACTTATATAAAGAAGCAAAAGAAATCGTAGGAGATAAAGCTAAACCAGTAATCACTGGACCAATTACATATGTTGCTTTATCTAGTGGTCTAGCTGAAGGAGAATTTGAAAAAGCTGTAGATAAATTATTACCATTATATACTCAAGTATTCAAAGAATTAGCTGAAGCTGGTGCTTCTTACATCCAAGTAGATGAGCCAATCTTTGTTACTGATGAAGGAAGAAACTACGTAGAATTAGCTCACAAAGTATACAACCACTTTAATAACGAAGTAGATGCTAAATTCATCTTCCAGACTTACTTTGAAGCTTTAGTAGAAGCTGAAAAACTTGCTGATTTACCAGTAGCTTTCGGTTTAGACTTCGTTCATGGTAAAGAAGAAAACTTAGCTAATGTAAAAGCCGGTTTATTCAAAGATAAAGAAGTTTTTGCTGGTGTTGTTGATGGACGTAACGTGTGGAGCAATGATTTCGAAGATAGTTCTGCATTATTAGAAGAAATTAAAGCTAATGTTGCTGAATTAGTAATTCAACCTTCATGTTCATTACTTCACGTTCCAGTAACAACTAAAAACGAAACTGAATTAGAAGAAACATTATTAAACGGTTTAGCATTTGCTGATCAAAAATTAGTAGAGCTTAACTTATTAGCTAACAAATTAGATGGTAAAGAAGATGCAGCTTACCAAAAACACGTTGAAGACTTCAAAAAACTACAAAATGCTGATTTCAGAAACCTAGAATTAGAATCAAGTGAAAATGTTCGTTCAACTCGTCCATCTGATTACAAAGTTCGTCGTGAAGTTCAAAACAAAAAATACAACTTACCATTATTACCAACTACTACAATCGGATCATTCCCTCAATCTAAACAAGTACGTCTACAACGTGCTCTATGGAAAAAAGGTGAATTATCTAATGAAGCATATGAAAAATTCATTGAAGAAGAAATCGCTCGTTGGATTAAAATCCAAGAAGATCTTGATATCGATGTATTAGTTCATGGTGAATTCGAACGTACAGACATGGTTGAATTCTTCGGTCAACGTTTCGCTGGATTTGCATCTACTAAGTTTGGTTGGGTTCAATCATACGGTTCTCGTGGGGTTAAACCACCAATCATTTACGGAGATGTAAAACACGTTGAAGCTGTTACAGTTAAAGAAACTGCTTATGCTCAAAGTTTAACTAACCGTCCTGTTAAAGGTATGTTAACTGGACCAGTTACAATTTTAAACTGGTCATTTGAAAGAACTGATATTTCTAAAGCAGAAATCTTCAACCAAATAGCTATCGCTCTTAAAAATGAAATTGAACTTTTAGAAAAAGCTGGAATTACAATTATCCAAGTTGACGAACCAGCTATCCGTGAAGGATTACCTCTAAGAGATAACAAAAAAGAAAAATATCTTGAAGAAGCAGTATTCTCATTCCGTCTAGCTACTTCATCAGTTCAAGATGATACACAAATTCACACACATATGTGTTATTCTAACTTCGATGAAATTATCGATTCTATCCGTGCATTAGATGCTGATGTTATTTCTATCGAAACAAGTAGAAGCCACGGAGAATTAATCTCTGCATTCGAAACTGCAATCTATCCTTTAGGTATCGGACTTGGAGTTTACGACATTCACTCTCCTCGTGTACCTTCTAAAGAAGAGGTACGTACAAACATCTTACGTCCACTTCAAAAACTATCTACTGAGCAATTCTGGATTAACCCTGATTGTGGATTAAAAACACGTGCTGAAAAAGAAACTATTGAAGCACTAGAAGTTTTAGTTGAGGTAACTAAAGAAATCAGAAATGAACTTGCCGCTAAATAGGAGGTTCATATGAGAAACTTATTAGAGAGATTAGAACAAAATGTACTCGTAGCTGATGGAGCTATGGGTACAGCTCTCTATAGTAATGGATTGGAAAGTTGTCATGAATATAATAATATCTCTAATCCGGATTCTGTAGAGAAAATTCATAAAGCTTATATCGAAGCTGGAGCAGATATAATTCAAACAAACACTTATGCTGCAAAAAAATGTCAGCTTAAAACTTATGGTTATGAAGACAAATTTGAAGAAATTAATATTCGCGCCGCTGAAATAGCTCGTAAAGCCGCTGGAGAAAATACTTTTGTCTTCGGTACTGTTGGTGCTATTAGAGGACTTCGCGAATGTGAACTTTCATTAGAAACTATTGTTAATGAAACACTTGAGCAAGTAAAAGTATTATTATCAACAGATAAAATCGATGCATTACTTTTTGAAACTTACTATGATCAAGAAGAAATTTGTGCTGTATTGACTGAAGCTAGAAAATTAACTGACTTACCTATTATTACTAATATTTCATTATTAGAAGCAGGTATCACTCAAAATGGGGAAAAAGTAACTGATGCTTTAAGTACCCTTGTTAACTTAGGTGCTGATATCGTTGGTTTAAACTGTCATCTAGGTCCTTATCATATGATAAAAAGTTTAAAACAAGTGCCATTATTTGCACAAAGCTACCTATCAGCTTATCCTAATGCCAGCTTATTACAGTTAACACAAACTATTAATGGTAACGAATACCGTTTTAGAAAAAATTCAGCTTATTTCGAACAAAGTGCTAAGTTACTTGTAGAAGAAGGTGTAAGATTAATCGGTGGTTGCTGTGGAACTACTCCTGAGCATATTCGTGCTATAAAAAAAGGAATAAAAGATTTAAAACCTGTAAAAAGAAAAGTTATAACACCATTACCTGCTGAAGAAGAGCTTGTAAGGGTTGCTCATAACGAACCAACAATTGTTGATAAGGTGAAAAAACAAGTAACAATAATAGCCGAATTAGATCCACCAAAACATTTAAATGTAGATAAATTTATCGAAGGTGCAAAAGCAATAGATAAAAAGAATATCGAAGCTATAACTTTAGCAGATAATTCTTTAGCTAGCACTCGAATTTGTAATTTAGCTGCTGCTACGTTACTTAAAGAGCACATTTCTACCCCTACACTTCTACATTTAACATGCCGTGATCACAACCTGTCTCTTATACACATCTGACGCTGCCGACGATATGCAGTGTG
>CAMYEU010000180.1 GCA_947254465.1 uncultured Gemella sp.
AGATTGGTATTTCTTCCAAAATGGACAAAAACTAACAGGTTATGGAAAAGATAATAAGGGAACACATTATTTTGTAAATGGTAAGTATGCAAATTGGTGGCATAGTGAAGGTCAAGATTGGTATTTCTTCCAAAATGGACAAAAACTAACAGGTTATGGAAAAGATAATGCAGGTTCACATTACTTTGTAAATGGAAAGTATCAAAAAAATGATAATAATAGTTATTCGGGCTATTATAAAGTAACAGCCTTATATATACCGGTATATGATGCAAATGGTCGTATCTTGTCTCATGTTTCTAAAGATACTGTACTATTTAGAGATAATAGAGTTTCTGTAAATGGTAGAATCCCTGTCCAAGTAGCAGGACTTACTGGTTATGTTAACCCAAGTCAAGTGATTGCAGTTAGCCATAGTGATACTTTTATCCCAGATTATGTGAGTGATGGAAGATATGTATATCATAGATATTCTCCATATGCTAAGGTGATGGTTGCTTATCATAATAAAAATATGCAAGTAGGTAAGTCATATTACTCTGCAGATGGCATCAATTTTGGAACGTTTAAATTAGATCATCCATTCCAATTCTCTAATTTAAAATCCAAAACAAACTATACAGCTTCTGATATTAATAGATTGTATAATTTGATGGGGGCTAGTGATAGTAGATTAGCAGGAAAAGGTGAAACATTTAAAGCTGCTGAGAAAAAATATGGTGTAAATGCGTTATACTTAGTAGCGCACAGTGCTCTGGAAAGTGCATGGGGAAGAAGTAAAATAGCTAGAGATAAAAATAACTTTTTTGGCATAAGCGCGTATGATGATACGCCATATACTTCTGCAACTAAGTTTGATAATGTTGATAGTGGTATTATGGGGGCTGCACGTTGGATTAATAATAGATATCTGCATAATTCAGGATATCCCGCTAATGGAGCATATTTAGGTAATAAAGCAGGTGGTATGAATGTTAATTATGCAACTGCACCGTATTGGGGAGAATCTATTGCGAGTTTGATGTTTAATGCAAATGAAAAATTAGGAAGAAAAGATAGATAGAAAAAGGATACAGCTAGGTTAGTATTTTAATCTAGCTTTCTTTTTGGTAAAGGAGATAATTATGTTAGTTTCGGTTGTAATTGGGCTTTTAAATGAGGAAAAATTTTTACCAAGATTAATAGAAGATTTTAAAAATCAGACATATAATCATAGTAAGATAGAATTAATTTTTATAGACGGGATGTCAACAGATAAAAGTTGGAAAATATTAGAGAATTTTAAAGGCAGTAACCATGATTTTTATGATATAGTATTGCTGAAAAATCCTAAAGTAATATTATCTGCTGGTATGAATGTAGGTATAAAAGCCGCAAGAGGAGAATGTATACTTAAGGTGGATTGCCACTCACATATTACTGAGAATTTCATTGAAAATAATGTTAAAGTTATTGAAAGTGGAGAAGATGTTTGTGGAGGACCGCGTCCAAATATTATCGAGAATGAAGATAATCTAAGTAAAACGTTATTATTAGTTGAAGAAAATATGTTCGGTAGTGGAATAGCGAATTATCGTAAACAGACTTCAAAACAATATGTAAGTTCAGTTTTCCAAGGAATGTATAAAAAGGAAATATTTGATAAGATTGGATTGTTGGATGAAAAAGTGGGTCGTGTGGAGGATAATGAATTACATTATCGAATTAGAAAAAATGGTTATAAGATTCGTTATAGTAATGACATACTATCATATCAGTATACTAGACCGACAGTAAATAGAATGCTAAAACAGAAATACTCTAATGGTTATTGGATTGGTAAGGTGAGTCATGTTTACCCTAAGGCTTTCTCTATCTTCCATTTTGTTCCTTTTGTATTTGTCTTAGGAATAATCTTTAGTATGTTGATGTTACCATTGACGAAGTTATTCGCAGTACTTCTTGTGATTGCTTATGGCTTATTTACAATTCTTGTTACATTGATGACTATTATTAATAATAAGTTCAATGTAACGATGTTGTTGATTCCAACATTACTATTTTTAGTACACTTCAGCTACGGTTTAGGAACTTTGGTTGGATTAGTTAAAGGGTTTAAGTGGAAGAAGGAATATAATAATTTAGGAGGAGATGATGAATAGGTATAAAGATGATATATTGAGATATTCGTTTGTATCGATGAGTAGTATAATTTTCATAATATGCTTAATAGGCGGAGCATATTGGGATTATGCGTATAAATTAGATATATCAAAATCAAATATTTATATATTTTTACTAACTTGTTTTATTTTTGGATTAATTTTAAAGATGATATTTATTTTTAGTAATACTATTAGAAAATCGTTAAGAATTAATACTACTATTTGGATGGTTTTAATTTTTATTTTCTTCTTTATTGTTCAAACTCTATTGATATATAGTTATTATTTTAGAACAGGTTGGGATAGTTTTATGGTAGTGGAAGGAGCGTATACATTATCAGAACATTTACCACTGCCTGACGGGGCCATTAATTATTTCTCATATTACCCTAATAATTTATTTATAACAGTATTACTCTCAAAAATAATACTTTTGTGTAAGATTATAGAAATAGGTGATTTTTCATATTTTATAATACTAGTTTTACAGGGATTTTTAAATGTTCTTACAGGCTTTTTAGTATTTAATGCGATTAAAAAGATAACTCAAAATATAAATTTATCAGTGTTTGGTTATGTTTTTTATGTATTACTAGTAGGATTATCTCCATGGACGAGTATTCCATATTCAGATTCTATTGCACTAATTATTCCAGTATTAATACTATATTTATATTTAGGTTTAGAAGATAGAAAATTAAAGTATATTAGAATAGTTTGTATCTCTTTTTTAGGAGTGTTGGGATATATGTTGAAGCCTCAAACAACTATTTTATTTATTTCTGTAATAATAATTTCTATCTTATATTTAAAAAAACTATATTTTAAAGAAACAATAAAAAATATTTTTATTGGACTACTGTCAATATTGATTAGCTTTTTTCTTATTAATAATTTTATATCTGATGTAAATATAAAATTAGATGAAGAATCAGAGATGTCTTATATGCATTTTATTAAAATGGGATTGAATAATAAGACAGATGGAGGATACTTATGGGATGATGTCAATGAAAGTAAGTTGTCAAAATATAAAAATGAAAGAAGAGAAGAGAATATAGAAGTAATAAAAGAAAGAGTTAGAGAATATGGAAAGATTGGTTTACTAAAACATCAAATAAAAAAAACATTAAATAACTATAATGATGGGACGTTCGCCTGGAGTTTGGAAGGAAATTTTTATCTTGAAATTTATGAAAAGAAAAATAAAATAGTGAATAGTATACGAAACATCTATTATGAATCTGGAAGTAATAATAGTATATTTACTTCAATAGTAGTATAACTACTGTCTCTTATACACATCTGACGCTGCCGACGATATGCAGTGTG
>CAMYEU010000181.1 GCA_947254465.1 uncultured Gemella sp.
TTTTATATCGCCACTTCGTACATCTACATTAGCAATATCATTTAACTCTAAACTTTTTTTACTCAGTTCAATCAAATCTTCTTGAATTTCTAACATTTCTATTTTCGCATCAGACTTTTCTCTAAGAATTATCGAAATACCACCATTTCCACTACAAAGCTCTATAATATTCTTCTTAAAACTTCTCGGCACATTGGCAAAATATGGTAGTAAAAAAGAGTCCGTTGACATACTATAATGATCAACTTTTTGTAATATTTTAAAATTTTTAGAAACTGTATCAACTCTTAAATTATCTTCCATACTAACCTCTTGTTAAAAATTCTAAATTATTGTTATCTAATAAAATAGTAAAGATAAATTTTTCCAGTACCAATGTTGCATTTACATTCCCATTTAAATCTGTTAATGCTTGAAGTATTTTTTCCTGTACCTTACTAACATTAACAATATCTCTTACGGTTTCTTCATTATAACTTTTAGCAGCTTTCAGACTTAAATATTTGAAAAACTCTACTACTTCATCTTTAGACTTTAATTTTTCTAGTAAATAAATATTAGCTAAATGAGGTTTCCTCATATATCTTTTTACATATTCTTTAGTAATATTTATTAACTCTTCATCTTGTTCAATCTCTATATTTTCACTTTGTCCTATGAGTTTAATTTGTTGGCAACGTGAAATAATCGTCGGTAGTACTGCACTAATATTCTTACAACTAAGAATAGCTATAATATCATCTTCGGGTTCTTCTAAAAACTTAAGTAAGCTGTTTGCTGCTTGCTCTGTCATTTTTTCAATATCTCTTATCCAATATATCTTCTTACCATAAAATGATTTAACACTTAAATCAGATTTTAACGTTTGAATCTCTTCTTTTTTTATCGAAGTTTCGCTTTCTAATTTATAAAAATCTACATAATTCCCATGATTTATACTGTTACAGTTTTTACAATTTTCACAACTATAAAATTCTTTCTTTTTATTTTCCAAACAAAAAATTGCTTTAACAAAACTCAAAATAAACTCATCACAATATAAACTATCCTCGCCTACTACTAAATAGGCATGGGATAGTTTATCTGTTTTTAATGTATTTGTTAAAGATTTTATTACAATTGTATCTTTACTAAAGTTCATTGTTTAAAAATCCTTCCAATATAGAAAGTGCTTGTTTTTGCACATTCTCATATGTATCACTCGCATCAATTACTTTAATACGTTCGGTGTTTTCTTTTGAAAGATCATCATAACCACGTTTGACATTTTTATAGAAATTCAAACTTTCTTGATCCATTCGATTATTGTCATCTCTGTTTTTTGTACGAGCTAATCCAACTTCTACATCTACACAAAAATATAGAGTTAAGTCTGGCTCAAGATTATCTGTCGTATAAGTATTAATATCTAAAACATCTTGTTTAGAAAGTCCTCGTCCATAAGCTTGGTACGCAACTGAACTATCAACGAAACGATCACAAATTACTATATATCCATCATTTACATACGGCAATATTTTTTTTACGATATGATCTCGACGACTAGCACAAAACAGTAAACTTTCAGTCTTAGCATCAATATCATTCGAACTATCAAAAAGTAGTTCTCTCACTTTTTCACTAAACTCTGTACCACCAGGCTCACGTGTTGTTATTACTTTATATCCCTTTTCTTTCAAATATTCTGTAGCAAAGTTGATAAAGCTCGTTTTACCTGAACCATCTGAACCTTCTACTGTTATGAATTTACCTTTCATTTAAATAACCTTTCTTCTATTACAATTACTTATTCATAAATTGAGAAATTCTTTCAACAGCTTCTTTTATATTTTCCATGCTTGTAGCATAACTAATTCTAAAGAAATCATTGTACGCTTTCCCAAATGCCGTCCCAGGTATAACCCCAACACGAGCTTCTTTCGCTAATAATTTACAAAAGTCCATAGCACCAAGCTCTCTATATTCTGCTGGAATTCTAGCAAAAATATAAAATGCTCCATCAATTTCAGGAATTTCAAAACCTAATTCGCGAAGTCTTGGAACCATATAATCTTTTCTTTCTCTATAAGTTTCAATCATATGATTATTATATTTATCTACATTTTCATCTGTTAAAGCTACTACAGCAGCATCTTGAATAAATGTTGGAGCTCCAGATACTGTAAACAGATGGAAAACCCCGATTTTTCTAATCATCGCTTGAGGAGCTGCGATAAATCCTACACGCCATCCTGTCATAGCATGAGATTTTGATAATCCACTGATTAGAACTGTTTGTTCTGGAATAAACTCAGCTAGTGATGTGTGTTTATAGTTATACGTAATATCTCCATAAATTTCATCACTAAGAACAAAAATATCATATTTCCCTAATACATCAGCAATTTCTTTAACTTCTTCTCTAGTATAAGAAACACCACTTGGGTTGTTTGGATAGTTGATTAAAATTGCTTTTGCATCTTTATTCTCTTCTAGAGCTTTTTCTAAATCACCTGGACGAACTTTAAAGCCATTATCTGCTGTATCAATAAATTTAATATTACATTTATTTAGAATACCTACACCCTCATACGCTGAGAAATATGGTGTCACTACTAAAATAGTATCCCCTTGATTTGTAACAGCTGAAATAGTATGTTCTATCGCCGCAGAAGCACCAATTGTTACGATAACTTCATCTAAACTGTATTTTAAATTATATCTTTTCTCTAAATTCTTAGCCCACGCTGCTCTTAACGGCTCAATACCATTGTTCACTGAATAGTGTGTTCTATTATTATCTAAAGCAACTTTCGCAGCTTCTTTAACCTCTTCAGCAGTATCAAAGTCAGGCTCTCCTAATGTTAACTTAATAATTCCTTCAATCGTTGAAGCAAATGCATCAAATTCTCTAATTGGAGATCCTGTAAGATTCGCTAAAGATGTGTTAAATTTATTTTCTAATGATTTTTTAATTTCCATATAAATATCTACCTTTCTTTTTTAATAGGTACATTGCTAAAATAACATTTCTAATATTGTAACATATTTTAAATAAAAATTAAATTAGTATCTAGAATATTAGATTAATTTATCAACAATGACTATATAACATTTTAAAGTATTTTCAATCACTTTTCAAGATGAAATATCGGATATTTCAAATAAAATTTCAGAAAATTCTAAGGAAAGTATTGAAAAAACACTCGATTAGTATTATAATATCTCTAACACATTAAAAAATTAATTGTTTTAAAAGATAAGGAGAAATATAATTATGACAAAACTAACAATAAATGATATCAGAGTAGAACTTACAACTACTCCAAAAGAAAAAACACCTGATGATAAACTAGGATTTGGTTCAGTTTTTACCGACCATATGTTCGTTATGGACTGGTCATCTGACAAAGGCTGGTACGACCCTCGTATCGTTCCTTACCTGTCTCTTATACACATCTCCGAGCCCACGAGACATCTCAGGATCTCG
>CAMYEU010000182.1 GCA_947254465.1 uncultured Gemella sp.
ATGTCTCGTGGGCTCGGAGATGTGTATAAGAGACAGATTAAGAATACCGCGATTGTTGAACCTACTCCCCAGTTTTGAGTTACTAAGAAATGTTCTTCAATAGCTGTTCCTAAGTTGATAATTTTGTTCCCAGCAACAAGTCGTGTAATCATGAATAATGATAGAGCTGGAATAAATGTTACCTGAATACCAGTTTTAACACCATTAATACTTAATGGTAAAATAATTTTTAAAAATGTAGTTTTAAAGTCAGCACCTAGATCATAAGACGCTTCTATTAAGTTTTTATTCATACCAGAAACCGAGTTATAAATAGGTAATAACATAAATGGTAAGAATATGTAACTTGATACAAAAATAAAACTAAATGAATTAAATAGTAAACTTTGAGTTCCGATACCAATGTATTCTAAGAAACTATTAATTGTTCCATATTCACCAAATAATCCTAAGAACGCATAAGTTTTTAATAGGATATTAATCCACGTCGGCAAGATAATTAATAGAAGTAATAATTCTTTATGTTTACTTTTATTAATAGCAAATGCTAGCGGATAACTAATTATTAAACATATAAGCGTAATTAAAAATGCATACCAAAAACTATAAAGTGTCATTAATACATAAGTACTACTAAAAAATATCTTATAATTTTCAAGTGTAAAATTACCATCAATATCTCTAAATGAATGATAGAAGATAAGTAATATAGGAAATACTACAAAAAGTAACATCCACATTACATAGGGAATCATAAAAAATGAACGTGTTTTTCTATTAAACATTTTTTATTCCTCCTCTTCATATGATTCAAGACGAGCATCAAATTCTTCTTCAGTTTCTCCAGGTACCATTATATGAATCGCTTCAGGATCAAAGTTTAAACTTACAGCTGCTCCTGGTTTTGCTTGTTTTGTTGAGTGAACAATCCATTCATTGTATTGATCATCTAAACAACAGATTTCATAGTGAACTCCTCTAAATAACTGAGTATCTACTACTACACTGATTTTACCTTTATCAGCACTTGTTATCTCTAAGTCCTCTGGACGAATAACTACTTCTACACGTTTATTTTTATCTAAACCAGCATCCACACATTCATACTGTTTACCATAGATTTCAACTAAATAGTCATCTAACATAACAGCATTAACAATATTAGATTCACCAATGAAGTCAGCTACAAAACGGTTTACCGGCTCATCATAAATATCAGTTGGTGTACCACTTTGTTCAATTTTCCCATGATTCATTACGAAGATATAGTCACTCATCGCTAGCGCTTCTTCTTGGTCGTGAGTTACATAAATAAATGTGATTCCTGTTTGTTGTTGAAGTTCACGAAGCTCATATTGCATCTCTTGACGAAGTTTTAAATCAAGCGCTGATAGTGATTCATCCAACAGGATAATTTCAGGTTCATTGACTATTGCACGAGCAATAGCAACACGTTGTTTTTGTCCACCACTCATCTCACTTATATCACGATTTTCAAAACCAGCTAAGTTAACTTGCTTAAGAGCTTTTTTTACTTTCTTTTTAATAATTTCTTTTTTTTCATTTTTTATTTTTAATCCAAAAGCTACATTTTCAAATACATTCATGTGTGGGAATAACGCATAATCCTGAAACACAGTATTTACATGTCTCTTATTCGCAGGTAGATCATTAACTACTTTATCATCAAGTAGTACATCACCTGATGTTGGACTTAAAAATCCACCAATTAATTTTAAAATTGTACTTTTACCACATCCACTCGGACCTAGTAACGTATAGAATTTTCCTTTTTCTATCTCTAAATCAATATTTTTTAATACATGGTTATTACCAAAAGACATTGATACATTTTTAAATTCAACAATATTTGCCATTATTTTCTCCTTATAAATACGAATTAGTCGCTACAATCAATACTTCACACTCTTCATCAAAAGGATTTGATAATCTATGTTCAGAGGTAGCTAAAAAATAAAAACTTTCATGAGCTGAGGCTATAAACTCCTCCTCTCCTAGTTTTAATTTACATTTTCCCTTCAGTATATAACATAATGTTTCTGATTCAGAAGGATCGAATGTTTTATAATTACTATTTTTTTCTAATTTAAGAATTAATGATTCCATCTCTTTTTCATTCGACTCTGGAACCAACCAAGTAAGTTCATAACCTTCATCAGTTTCTTCATAACTAGTTTGATCTTCAACTGAATAATATACCTTCTGACTAGTACTCTCCTTATCAAAGAAATCTTTAGGAGCACAACCTAGTACTTGGAGGATATTGAAAAAAGTATCCATTGATGGAGATGCTAAATCACGCTCTACCTGGGATATATATCCTTTACTGAGATCTGTACGCTCCCCTAGTTCCTCTTGGGTGAGGTTTTTTTGGATTCGTAGTCTTTTTAATCTTTCACCTATAGAATACATAATGTCTCCTTAATATTTTAAACAAAGTACAACTTGTTTAATTATATTTAACTTTTCGTTATTTTTGTTTATTATTATCTAACTTATCGTTAGCTTTGTTTACCACTAGTAAACTTATCGTTAATTAAGTTTATCTATATTAAACTCCGTGTTTAGTATTGTTAAAACACAAATAATATATTACTATATTTTCAAGTTAAAATCAAGTTAAAATTATCATATTCACAAAGTTTTTATTTTAAAAGCAAATTGATTTTAAACTTTATTATCTTTTGATTTTAGGATATAATAATACTATTAAAAATAAGAAAGAAATTAAGGTATAATAATGAAATTTAAAATAATACAACCTTTCCCATCAGTTGAAAGTTATTTAAGTCAATTTTTAAAAGTGTCTAAAAAAAATATACATACAATTAGAATGCAAAGCCATCACGATAAAAATACAATAAAAATAAACGGCAAAGAAGCGGATTTAATATCAAGCTTATCTACAAATGATTCACTAGAAGTAAATATAAGTTTAGCAAATTCTAAGTACTTAGCAAGTTCTGCCATTACTATAAATAAAGAATACGAGGATGATTATATTCTTATCGCATCAAAACCATTCGGTATTAAAACTCATCCAAATGATATAGAAGATGAAAATGATACACTAGTTAATTATTTAATAGCGGATTATAACTATCTAGAACCTATTCACAGACTTGATATAGATACTTGCGGTTTAGTAATTCTAGCAAAAACCCCTCTAATAAAAGCTAAACTAGACCAAATGCTTGAACAAAGAGCAATTAAACGCTACTATACAGCATTAATAAAAAACAATATTAAACCACAAACTATTAATACTAATATAGGAAGAGATAGTAAAGAGAAAAACAAAATGGCTGTAACTAGAAACGGCAAGAATGCTATTACTAATATACTTGAATGTAGTAAATTAGATCAAAATAGATTTGCAGTACTTGTCTCTCTTGAGACAGGTAGAAC